>JAFYPP010000042.1 GCA_017559995.1 Clostridia bacterium
GGGCTCAGTAGTGGGCTGAGTGGTGGGCTCAGTAGTGGGCTGAGTGGTGGGCTCAGTAGTGGGCTGAGTGGTGGGCTCAGTAGTGGGCTGAGTGGTGGGCTCAGTAGTGGGCTGAGTAGTGGGCTGAGTGGTGGGCTGAGTGGTGGGCTCAGTAGAGGGCTGAATGGGCTCCGTGGTGGGTTCCTCTACGGGCTCATCAGGCTTATCGGGCGTATAAGTACCGCGATAGTTGTTGTTACCCTTATCGGATTCATCGCCGATGTAACCCTGGCCGTTACCTTCCTGGTTATCGATCTGGATCTTACCGGTGGTACCATTGCTTGCAGTATAGTCCAGCTCCTTGCCGAACAGATCGTTGATATCAACACCGTTATCAAGAGTCGATGTATCAATGGTCAGGCTGTCACCTTTCAGCGTACCGGTCACAGATCCACCATTACCCAAATCAATCTCGACGGTACCCTTATTGTCAGTAATGCCACCCATACCGTGGATATCAAACTGATACTGACCGGTACCTGCAAAGGTAACGATGGACAGGTTGGTGAAGATGATGCTCACAGCAATCACCAGCGCCAGGATTTTGCTTACATTCTTTCTTGCCATAATTTTGTTCTCCTTTCGCAAGAAGGACAAAACTTCGGCGGCCGCGCCGGCATCGTCTTTCGACCTTAGCCCGCAAGCTTTGCGTCCCACTCTTTCGGATGGTTTGCCGTTTCGATTTTCTCCACTTAATATTACAAAAATTAATTTTGTACGATGTATTATTCCGCGTTGCCGCAGGTCAGCGCGTTGTCCATCAAAAGGACCAGCTCCAAAACGCTGCGGAAGCTTTCTTCCTGCCGTCCTTCCAGCCAGGAGACCGAACCCTGCCAGCTCGCGTTCTGCCGGAACAGGATCCGCAGAGCGAAGGTGGCCAGTTTTCCCACCGGAGCGGTGTCTTCGGTATACTCCGGATCGGTCGTCGGAGAGGGGGCAAAGGTGCGGGTCTCGCTGAACGCACGGGGGAACGCCATCTCTTCCATAGCGTCTTCCATCTTCTTCAGGAACTGTGTCAGACACTGAAACGGCACCCAGCAATCAGAATAGGGGTTGTAAAACCGTCCATTCAGCACACCGTTGGCGTAAGAATCCACACAGACCGTTATCGTGCGATACTGGTTGCGCCAAGCTTGTTTCGCCAAGATGACCTGCCTCCTTTCCTCTACAGGAATTCATGGTAACATTATACCATCACGGAGTTACAGATTCGGTGTTATTTTGTCGTTATTCCTTCATTAGTCGGTCAAAATCTCGTCTAAAATACAGATGAGTTCCAACACGCTGTGGAAAGGAAAGGTATTCGATTGTTCTTCCCAGTGGACACATCCCTGCCACGTATGATGCTCCCGGAAGAGGATCTGCAGTCGCAGTGTGGCGATCTGCTGCAGGTCAGTCTTTCCAACCGCATCAGCTCCCGGGAAACTCAACAGCAGCTCCTCGTCGGACAACAGTTCGTTCAGGAGGAACAGCAGCTGCGGGACGTTTTCCACCCGTCGGGGCGTTTCCATGCGCGGATGGGTCAAATAACCCTCCAGCGAGCCCTCCCGATAGGCGGTCACATGCAGTATGGCATCATATGTTTTACAAGGATATGATTTGAATCCTTTCGTCTTCATAAAGCAACTCCTTTGTACTGTCTGTAGTATCGCACATCACGGTTATTTTTCGGTTACTATCTGCCTGTTTTTGGCATGTGGTGATGTAGAATTTTCGTTCCATTTTTTGAGCATTTTCTACAATTTTACCAATTTGACAGCAAACCGGGAGTTGTTCATTCGTCGCCGAAGGACAAGGGGTATACACGGTATTTCAATTCGCCCGGGATCTGGGATAGGTGGTGTGGAACTGGTGCTTGACACGCTCCATCACCTTCTCGGCATTCTCCTCGGCGGCGGTGGGCAGCAGCAGCGCGAAGCTGCCCATATTCAGCTTGGTGAAGGGATCGCCGGCACGGAGGGCGTTCAGCAGCACCCGCTCCACCCTTCTCGTATCGGTGGAGGGCTTTCCGCTCTGGCTGTCCTTCATGGCCTGCAGCACCACCACAGAGGACTGGTGGCCGTTGCGGCGCATCTGCCGCAGTTCCAGCTGGACCAGATGGCGGAACACCAGCTGACTGCAGCTGAAGGCCTGCAGCGGCTCGGGCATCTGCAGCAGCTGACGCAGCAGCTCCCGCTCATAGTCCTCGTCGTTGCTGCAGCGCTCCACGGCGAGGCTGTAGATCTGCTCCACCCGCTCGGGGGGCACCAGGCTGTATCCCCGCCAAAGCATGGCGCGGTACTTCTCATAATGCTGCACGGCCTGTTCCGGCTGTCCGGCATACAGCAGCGCCTGCATCATGCTGTAGGTGAGTTCTTCCACCTCGGGCGCGTACTCATAGGCACGGGTGCACACACCGATCACTTCGTCCCATTCGTGGGTCTCCTGCAGCAGGTTCAGCAGCGCCTTGCACAGCTCCACATACACGTTGCGGTAGTAGACGTTGATGTGCTCCAGCCAAAGCTGGTTGCTGCCGGTGAGGATCTCACCCTCGTACAGAGCGATGGTCTGCTTCAGGGTGTCTGCATCGCTGATCTCGCCCGGCTTCAGGCTCCGATAGACCTGATCCAGCTGATCGGTATCCAGCTCCAGGGTCACATTTCCGTTCCAGCAATAGCCGGTGCTCTGGGTGAGGATCATCTCACCGGCCTGGGGAAACATGATCTTCAGCAGGGTGCGGTTTTTGTGGAGGGTATTTTTCAGCGCGTTGGCGGGGTCCTTGCTGTCACCCGGCCAGAAAATATCCACCAGCTCCTCCGCCGTGATCATCCGGCGGCTGTTCAGCAGAAAATAGAACAAAAAAGCCAGCTGCTTTTTGCCGACGCCCTTTATGTCCATGCTCTCCAGCGTGCGCCACTGGGACTCCCCGGCCTCACAAAACCGGAATCCGCCCAAAAGTCTGAACCGCAGGATCCTTGTTTCACTCATCATTTCAACCTCCTGACCCTTTCGACGCAAGAAGATATTTATTCAATTTATTGTATCACTTATGCATATGGAAAGCAAGTACATAGGTTAACCGTTCGGCAAAATCGGGCGTTTTTCCCGCAAAAACAACTGCAAAAAACTGGAAAATACAGACAATCAAGAGAGGGGTTGCCAAACAGCCGCGGACGCGCTATAATAGCGGTAACGACCACTTTCGTTTCTGACACTGAAATTACGCATTGAGGTGAAAGATACAGTACGCGTTTTTAGGGGAATACTGCCTGAACGGAACTGCATCTTTCGGATGTGGTTATTTTTTTAAGAAAAGGAGTATCCCAACCATGAACGTCAAAAAACTCATCGCCCTGCTGCTGTCCGCCATGATGGTCCTGAGCCTGTGCGCCTGCGGCAGCACCACCGCACAGACCCCCACCGAGCCTGCCACCGCCGCGCCTACCGAGGCACCCACCCAGGCTCCCACCGAGGCTCCCACCGAGGCTCCCACCGAGGCTCCCACCCAGCCCCAGCCCGACGCCGAGCTGCCCATCAACATGATGGTGCTCAACGGCACCACCGGCTTCGGCATGGCCAAGCTGATCGCCGACAAGACCGCCGGCACCGCCGCGCTGAACTATAACATCTCCGTGGAGACCGACGCCAGCAACGTCACCGCCGCCCTCATCAACGGCAGCGTGGACATCGCCGCTCTGCCCACCAACGCCGCCAGCGTGGTGTACAACAAGACCCAGGGCGCCGTCCAGGCACTGGCGCTGAACACCATGGGCGTGCTGTACCTGCTCACCGGCGAAGGTGAGACCGTCACCTCTCTGGCCGATCTGGAGGGCAAGACGGTGTACGCCCCCGCCCAGAACCCCACCTTCATTTTCAACGCCCTCTGCCAGAAGGCAGGCGTCAACGTCACCGTTGACAACACCTACGCCCAGCCCGCCGACCTGCGCACCGCCGTCATCGCCGGTGACGTCAAGCTGGCCGTGCTGCCCGAGCCCATGGTGACCATCGCCCGCGCCCAGAACGACAAGGTTGCCGTGGCTCTGGATCTCACCGCCGAATGGGATGCCGTCTACCCCGCCGGAAGCCTGGTGCAGGGCTGCGTGGTGGTGCGCAAGGCCTTTGCCGAAGAGCATCCCGTGGAAGTTGCCAAGTTCCTGGAGGAATATGAGGCTTCCATCGCCTTCCTCACCGAGGACACCGCCGCTGCCGCCCAGATGATCGTGGACGCCGGCATCTTTGCCCAGGCTCCCGTGGCCCAGAAGGCCATCCCCAACTGCAATATGTGCTTCATCGCCGGTGAAGAGATGCAGGCTGCTTTGGGTCAGTTCCTGGAGATCATGGCCGGCGTTGCCGCTCCCTCCGTGGGCGGTGCCGTCCCCGCCGAGGACTTCTACTACATCGGTTAAACCAAAGGGGGCGGATGGATTCCATCCGCCCTGCTTTTTCACTTTTGGAAAGGAGCTGCTGCATGAAAAACCTGCTTAAGATCTGCGGCGTCACGGCCTTTTGGCTGGGCGTGTGGCAGCTTCTTGCCCTGTCCGTGGGCAACGGCCTGCTGCTGCCCTCCCCCGCTGCCGTGGTGCTGCGGCTGGGCCAACTGGCGTTGACCGCCGGATTCTGGAAGGCCACCGCCTTCAGCCTGCTGCGCGTGCTGCTGGGCTCTGTGATCGCGGTGGCGCTGGGCACCCTTCTGGCGGTACTGTGCTGCCGCTGGGAGGTGGCAGACGCCCTGTTCGCCCCCTTCGTCACCATCATCAAGTCCACCCCCGTGGCCTCGTTCATCGTGCTGCTGCTGCTGTTTTTGGGCCGTGACCGCCTGCCGGTGGTCATCGTGATGCTCATGGTGCTGCCGGTGATCTGGGGCAACGTGTGCGCCGGTATCCGAAACACCGATCCCCTGCTGCTGCGGACGGCAAAGGTCTTTGGCTTTTCCCATGGGCGCACCCTGCGCCGGGTCTATCTCCCCTCGGTGATGCCCCATTTTCTGTCGGCCTGCCGCACCTCGCTGGGCCTTGGCTGGAAATCCGGCATCGCCGCCGAGGTGCTCACCGTGCCCGCCGTTTCCATCGGCAAGCTGCTGATGGAGGCCAAGCAGTACTGGGAGGTCACCGACCTGTTCGCCTGGACGCTGGCGGTGATCCTGTGCAGCCTGATCATCGAAAAGGTGCTCATGTCCGCCATCGGGCGGCTGGGCAAGGCATGGGTGCCGGGAGGTGACGAGATATGATCCGCATCGAACACCTGACGGTGGCCTTTGACGGCCAGACCGTGCTGAAAGACTGCTCCCTCACCGTGCCTGTCGGCGGCCACGTGGCGCTGATGGGTGCTTCGGGCAGCGGCAAGACCACCCTCATCAACGTCATCGCCGGGCTGGTGAAGCCCGATCACGGCACCGTCACCGCCCGGGGCAAGATCAGCTACGCCTTTCAGGAGCCTGCCCTGTTCCCCTGGCTCACGGCGCTGGAAAACGTCAACGTGGTGCTGTCCGACGGACGGGAGACCCTTGACGAGGCCCGGAAATGGCTCCGTGAGGCAGGATTGGAGGAGCATTCCCACAAGTACCCCCATCAGCTTTCCGGCGGCCAGAAGCAGCGTGTGGCCCTGTGCCGGGCGCTGGCCTACGGCGGAGATATCCTGCTGCTGGACGAACCGCTGAAGGGCCTGGACGCCGACACCCGTGACAGCGTGGCGGCTCTGCTGCGCCGGGAATGCGCCGGCAAGACCCTCCTGCTGGTGACCCACGATCCCCGGGAGGCCGAGGCGCTGTGCGATGCGGTGCTGCGGTACCGGGACGGACAGTTCGTATAACAAAAAAGCCGACACGGATGTGTCGGCTTTTCTTTTTGCTCACTGCATATTGCAGCCTTCGTCGCCGCAGAACACGGCGGGAGCGGCGCTTTTTTCGGCCTGTTGGGTGAGGATGGCCACCATTTCCTCCTTGGTGTACTCCCGGATGGCGATCTTTTCGCCGTCGATGTAGACGGTGGGCACGCCACGGGGCTGCAGCACGTTGCGGGTGTGCTCCACGGCGGCTTTTTCCACGGCGGAATAGGTGCCCTGCTCCAGGGCGGACAGGAAATCGGCCTTGTCCAGACCCACCCGGACGGCCAGTTCGCCCAGCACGTCAGGGTCGCCGATGTCCAGTTCCTCGATGAAATAGGCCCGGTACATCAGGTCGTTGTATTCCTCGCCCTTGCCGTGGTCGCAGGCGTAATACCAGCCCTCAAAGGCCAGACGGCTGTAGGGCCGGGGGATGACGTTGGGGGGCAGTTTCATATCCAGACCCAGCTTTTTGCAGGGTTCCACCAGGATCTGATAATTGGCACGGCGGCGCTCGTCGTGGAAGGTATCCACCCGGGGCGTGGGTTCCACCGTCAGCTCGTGGGGCTGCCATGTGATGTCGGCCTGCAGGCCGGTCTCCTCCAGCGCCTGACGCAGGGCCTCCTTTGCCACCAGGCAGTAGGGGCAGACGTAATCGGAAATAAACAGGATGCGCATAGCAGTTCCTCCTTTAAGTATCCAGCCGCAGCACGCCCGACCGCAGGACGGTGTGCAGGGCAATTTGTTTCACTTCGCCGCTGTCAAAGCGGATGACGGCGATCTCCCCTTCCCGGCCGCAGATGAGACCCCGGCCAAACATCCGGTGGCGCACCAGCGCGCCCACCGAAAAGTCGTCCAGATCGTACTGCGCCCGTGGCTTTTGGGAAGGCTTGGGCACCGGACGGGCCTCCCGCGCGGTATCCTCGGGGAACAGCTGACCGGCGAAGGTGCAGCCGCGGTCCCGGCAGCACAGGATCTCCAGCCGGTTGCGGGCACGGGTCATGGCCACGTAAAACAGCCGCCGCTCCTCTTCCAGCTGCCGACGGCCCTCTTCGGTGGCCGAGCAGGTGTCCTGAGGCAGCACGCCGTCCACCACGTCCAGCAGAATGACCCGGTCGTATTCCAGACCTTTGCTGCCGTGGATGGTGGACAGCACCACCGGGCAGTCCCCTTCCCTGCCGTCCTGCACCAGCGCTTCCAGCTGCTGCAAACGGAGCAGAAAGTCCTCCTGCCGGGGATTTTGCCGTGCAAGGGCCATCAGGATGTCCAGCTTGCCCTCGTCGGCGTTTTTATTTTTCAGGTATTCCCGGTACCCCATGTCCTCAAACACCCGGGAGAGGGCCTGCGGCGCCGTATCATCGGGCAGCAGGCACAGCAGGGTATAGAGTCCCTCCAGCCGCTGGCGCAGCCAGTCCTCGTGGCACAGAGCGGCGGCGAGGGCGAACAAAGGCTTGCCCGGCTGCTTTTTCCCCTGCTTCACCGTTTGTTCGGCCAATTCCCGGGTCATGCCGCAGCGGAACTTGTAGTACAGCCTGGAAAACAGCTCGGCGTCGTCCTGCCGGGCGGAAAACCGCAGGATATCCACCGCGTCCCGTACGGTGGGATGGGTGAAAAAGCCGCCCTTCTGCCCACGGCAGCGGTATGGGATGCCCTGCTTTTGCAGCAGGTCGATGAGGGGCAGCGCGCTTTCGTGATTGCGGTAAAGCACCGCCAGCGGCTGGCCCAGAGCGGCCTGTTCGGCCAGATAGGGGTACTGGCTCCAGCGGCGTGCAATGTGCTTGCGCACCACCGGGTCGCCCTTGGGGTTGGGGGTGGTCATGGATTTGGGGCGGCGGTCACGGTTGAGGCAGATGAAGCTGTCGGCGGCACGGACGATGGTGCCCACGGAGCGGTAATTGGTCTCCAGAAAGAGGGTCTCCGCCCCCGGCCAGTCCTGCTCGAATGTCAGCAGCGCCTGGGGAAAGGCCGCCCGGAAGCCGTAGATGCTCTGGTCCTCGTCGCCCACCAGAAAGAGATTGCGGCTGCGGGAGGCCAGCAGGGCGATGATGGTATGCTGGATCTTGGAGGTGTCCTGTGCCTCGTCCACGTGAAAATAGCGGTATTTATCCTGCCACGCCTGCAAAAGGCCGGGCTGGGAGCGCAGGATCTTCAGGCCGTAGACCATCTGGTCATCGTAGTCCATAAGGCGATTTTTCAGCAGCAGCGACCGATAGGCGTCAAACAGTTGGAAAAACTGCTCGCCGTCCTCCATGCCTTCGATGTCCTCGTCGGACAGCATGGCGTTTTTGCAGTAGGCGATGCGGGTGCGGGCCTCCTCCAGCTCGCTGTCGGTGGGAAAGCCCCGGTTGCAGGCACGCCACGCCTCCCGTACCAGACGGGCGGTATCGGCCTCGTCGGACACCAGTTGAAAGGCCTGCCGCCCGGTGATCTGCTCGAACTGGCGGATGATACGGGCGCACATGCCGTTGATGGTGCGGAACTCCAGCCGGGAGGCGTATTCCTCGCCGAAGGTGCGGGCAAACCGCCGCCGCAGATCGGCGGTGGCCGCCACGGTATAGGTCACCGTGAGGATCTCCTCGGGAGGCACGCCGTGGCAGTACAGCAGATTGCCCACACGGGCCAGCAGCGCGGTGGTCTTGCCGCTGCCGGGCACCGCCAGCAGCAGCACCGGGCCTTCGGTACGGCGGACGGCGGCCTCCTGCTGGGGGTTGAGATTCAGCGCAAAACGCTGCCGGTATTGTTCAAAGGTCATCATTTATGGCGGAACAGCCGCTTGTTGTCCAGAGCGAACACCCGGTCGGAGAACTGGCCCACGTCGGTCTTGTCCAGCACCTCACGGTAGATCTCCATACGGCTGTCGATCATGTCGATGTAGCACAGCAGTTCTGCTTCGGCGCACTGGGGCAGCACGGCGGCGCCGAACTCCGGCTGGCCGTGGTGGGACAGGATCATGTGCTGCAGCAGCATGGAGCGCTCCTCGGGCACACCGCAGGCGGCGCACACGCCGCCCACCTCCTGGGCGCCCATCACCAGATGGCCCAGCAGCTGACCGGGGGTGGTATAGTCGGTGACCAGACCGGTGGGCGACACCTGGAACTCCCGGATCTTGGCGAAATCGTGGAGGAAGGTGCCTGCCAGCAGCAGGTCACGGTCGAGGAAATCGCCGTACTGGGCGGCCAGGAACAGGGCGGTCTTCATCATGTTGACGGTGTGCATCAGCAGGCCGTGGACGAAGCCGTGGTGGACGCTTTTGGCGGCAGGGATGGTGGTGAATGCCCGCTGATGGCGGTGCAGCATCTCCCGGCAGACAGCCTGATAGCCCGTGTCCTCCATGGAGGACAGCATGGCGTCCAGCTCCTCCACGGTCTCCTGCAGATCCAGAGGCGCGGTGGGCACCAGCAGGCTGAGCTGGTAGTTATCGCCCTCCTGTGCCAGGCGGATGCGGTCTGCGGTGATCTGCAGCGCGCCCTTGAACTCGGACACACGGCCCTGGATGCAGACGATCTTGCCCTCGTCCTCGTGGGAAATGGGGCCGCTGTAGTCCCACACCTTCAGTTCCACCGTGCCGGTGCGGTCGGTGACGGCGGCTGCCAGATAGGGCTTTCCGGCGGCGGTGGTGCGGAGGGAGGCCTGCTTCAGCAGGTAAAAGCCGGCCAGGTTCTGGCCGCTCTGAATATTGCAAAGATCCATAACAAATCTCCTTTTTCCTTCAATGCTTCTATCATACCCTACCGGCAAGGGAAAGAAAAGCGGTTTTTGTAAAATTTCCCGCGCCTCTGCCCTTCCGGCCGCAATAACGCTTTCTTTTTCCGGCAGAATGTGGTAGTATGCCCGTAGAAGCCAAAAAAAGGAGAATGCATATGAGCAAGACCATCGCCATTCACATTTCTTTTTATAACGACCGCTGGGAAAAGGTCATCACCGAGGGCATCCGCGCCCTGGGTTACGAGCCCCGGTTCCTCAACACCGACGAGGTGAAGCTGGAGGACATCGCCGACTGCGAGATCCTCTTCGGTATGTTCCCCCCCGAGCTGCTGGCCCAGTGCCCCAATCTGCGCTGGATGCAGTGCTCTTTCGCCGGTGTGGACAAGTACGCCAAGCCGGGCGTGTTTGCCTCCCCCGACGTGGTGCTGACCAACGCCTCCGGCGCCTATGGCATTACCATCGCCGAGCACATGATCTGCGTGCTGCTGATGATGATGCGCCGTATGCCCGAGTATCAGGCGCTGATCGCCGACCGCGGCTGGGCCATCATCGGTGACATCCGCTCCATCTACGACAGCACGGTGACCGTGGTGGGTATGGGCGACATCGGCTCCAACTTCGGCCGCCGGCTGAAGGCCATGGGCGCCACCGTCCGCGGCGTCCGCCGCACCGCCCAGGAAAAGCCCGACTGGTGCGACGAGGTGTATACCATCGACCAGCTGAAGGAAGCCGTTCAGGGCGCCGACGTGGTGGCGCTGTGCCTGCCCGGTACCCAGAACACCAAGAAGGTGCTGGATCAGTCGGTCATCGACGCCATGGCCCAGGATGCCTATGTGCTCAACGTGGGCCGCGGTACCGCCATCGATCAGGAAGCCCTGTTCGAGGCCCTCAAGTCGGGCAAGCTGGCCGGCGCCGCGCTGGACGTGGCCGATCCCGAGCCTCTGCCCCAGGATCACTTCCTGTGGGACGCTCCCAACCTGCTGCTGACCCCCCACGTTTCGGGCAATATGTCGCTGGCAAAGACCTGCCAGCTGGTCATCGACATCTTCCTGCGCAACCTGGGTCACTGGACCCGCGGCGAGGCGCTGGAGCACGTGGTGGACATCGCCCAGGGTTATTGATCTCCCACGCAATCGCGATAAAAGAACCCCCGGAGCAGCTGCTCCGGGGGTTTTGTTATGGACGTTTACTTGTTCTTCTTGTTCTTATTCTTGTTGTTCTTGGAAGCGGGTTCCTCTTTGACGAACTCAACACGTGCGTTGCCGTTGTTATCCAGGGGATCGCCGCTGGCAGTAGTGCCCTTGAAATTGCCGCGGGAAGAGGGATCCACAGGGATGAAACCGTCCATGCCGCTCAGCACGCCCTGGTAGCCGTCGGAGTAAGTCCAGATGGCGGTCTGGGTCGCACAAAAAGTACCATATAAATTTTGCCAAAGTTCTGCGCGTGTTATTGTGCATTTTCCAGTAAACGGAAAAAGCGCCTGGCAAGTGCCAAGCGCCTTTTACAACGGAACAGTAGTTACGCGAGCATCATGAAGAGCGCGCAATACAGGAAAATGGGCACCGCGCAAGCAATGCAGATACCAAGATCCTTCATCAATTTCGTCATACCCATGCTCATATCCTCCTTCTATTGTCGTCGATCTTTCAGTACATCTTATGCGTGACAGCGATGTGTTGTGTTACTATTAGTTTGCATTTTTCCGACAACAAAGTCAACCAAGGAACGGCAAAGAAAAACGCCCGCAATCTTTCGATTGCAGGCGTTTGTGGTGGAGACTAGGGGACTCGAACCCATGACCTCTCGCGTGTGAGGCGAACGCTCTAACCAGCTGAGCTAAGTCTCCGGAAAAAGTTCGGGACGTCATTTCTGACGTCCCGTTTTGGTGACCCGTACGGGAATCGAACCCATGATTCCGCCGTGAAAGGGCGGTGTCTTGACCTCTTGACCAACGGGCCGAATGGTAGCGGCGGTGGGACTTGAACCTACGACCTGCCGGGTATGAACCGGATGCTCTAGCCAACTGAGCTACGCCGCCATTCGTTGTGCTTGCCGTAACAAGCAAGATTTATTATATGCATATTCGGCCCGTTTGTCAAGGGTTTTTTTCAACTTTTTTAATGTTTTTTAAATTGCCTTTACGGTGTAATATACGGCGGAAGCCAGCATATAAACACCCAGCACCAATCCGACCACCAGTGCCAGTTTGCCCTGCAGCAGAGCCGCAGCGATGACAGCCAGCAGCGTGACGCCGTACACCAGCATGGTGTAGCGCTTGTTGAACTGACCGCCCATCACCTGATGGGTGAACTTTTCCAGCTTATCGGACTTGCCCAGCACCAGCGCCATGGGGATCAGGCACAGGACGAGGGCGGCGACCAGCGCCGGCGTCTTTGCCCAGGAACCCACAAAGAAGCAGTAGGCAGCAAAGATGGCCACCGCTTCCACCAGGCAGAAGGTGAAGAACTGACGCTCGTATACATGATAGATCAGGAACAGCAGCGCGGTAGCGGGCAGGAAGATGTACAGGCTGTGCATACCGTTGTAATAATCCATGGCCAGAATGACGCTGCAGGCGCACATCACCATGAAGCACAGGGCCAAAAAGCCGCTGTTCACCACACGCTCGGTGTGGAGGGTGCCCCGCTTCTTCGCCGTGAAGTACAGCACCAGGCAGATGACCGCGGCCAGTCCGCTGACGGCCATCACGCCGTTGTTGACCAGCTGGCCCTGCATAAAGGTGGCGCCGTAGACCATCATATCATACAGATAAGACATACCCCAAAGAAGCACAACGGTCACCAGGAAGATGGCCATGATGCGGCCGGCAGCAAGATCCTGGGCCTGCTTCTTCTTTCGATTCTTTTCGTTCAAAAAACTCACTCTCCGATATCAAAGTTGCCGGTCTGGTACATGATGGCGCAGAGGGCGGCCACGGGGGCCGTCTCGCACCGCAGGATCCGGGGGCCGATGGACACGCAGGCAAGGCCTGCCTCCTGGGCCTGGGCGGTTTCCTTTTCGGAAAACCCGCCTTCCGGACCGGTGACCACGGCATAGGCGCTGCCCTGCGCTTCACGCAGCACGGTGGACAGGCTCTTCTGCTGCTCCTTTTCGTAAAGGAACAGACCGCAGTCGCTTTGCGCGGCCTGTTTGAGGGCCGTTTCAAAGGGGACGATCTCCCCTACCGTCACCACCCGGGAACGCTGGCACTGTTTGGATGCCTCCAGGGCGATGCGGGCATAGCGCTGCTGCTTTTTTTCGTAGTCACGGTTTTCCAGACGGACGACACAGTGCTGTGAGGTGAAGGGCACGATGTGGGACACACCGCACTCCACGCATTTCTGGATCAGATAGTCGAACCGGTCACCCTTGGACAGGCCGGCATAGACCGTCACAAAGGCCGTGGGCTCGTTGTTGTAGTCCTCTTCGGACAGGATGCGGGCGGTGACTTCGGTCTTGCCCACCTGCTCCAAAGCGCACGAATACGCCTTGCCGTTGCCGCAGCAGACGGTGATCTCCTCACCGGGATGCATCCGCAAAACGCGGGAAACGTGCTGGGCGTCGGTAGGTTCCAGGGCGATCAGATCGCCGCTGATACGGTCTTCTGTTACAAAAAAGCGCATGGATCTTCTCCTCGCATTGAGATATTATAACAAATCGGTAACGATTTGTCTATGGGAAAAGCAAATTTTACGAATTTTTTCGGAAATTATTTACTGCGCCTTTTTGCAGCACAGCATCACCCAGCCGTCACGGGCGATCTCGTTGACGATGACCATATTGGCCTTTTTGAAGCACTGGCGCACTTCCTCGGCACGGGTGTCGATGATGCCGGACAGGATGAGATGACCGTCGGCGGCCAGCCAGCCGGGCAGATAGGGGCACATGGCCATGAGCACGTCGGCCACGATGTTGGCCAGGATCACGTCATAGGGGCCCTTTTCGGTGAACTGGGCACGGAGGCTCTCGTCCTCCAGCAGATTGCCGCAGCGGGTCTGGTAACGCAGGCCGGACAGGCCGTTTTTATCCATATTCTCGGCGGTGACCACCATGGCGTTCTCTTCGATGTCACAGGCCATGGCGTGGCGGCCGCCCAGCAGCAGGGCGGTGCAGGCCAGAATACCGCTGCCGCAGCCCACATCCAGAATGTTGGCGCCGTCCAGATCCAGCTGATCCAGCTGCTCCATGCACATCCGGGTGGTGGCGTGGGAGCCGGTGCCGAAGGAGGACGCGGGGTCCATGGTCAGCAGCACACGGCCCTCGGGCAGTTCGGCCTTTTCCCAGCTGGGACAGACGTACAGGCGGTCGCCCACGTTGAAGGGCTTGTAATACTGCTTCCAGTTGTTTTCCCAGTCCTCGCTCTTGACCGAAGAAACGTCCATCTTGAGGCTGCCGTAAAAGCCGCACTCGTCCTGTGCCTTCAGCTGGGCCAGCAGCTCGCCCATCTCACGGAGCATACGGGCGCCCTCCTCGTCGGGAGGCAGATAGCAGTTGACGGAAGGGTTGCGCTGGGGGTTATCAAACAGCTGCTCTTCGATGTAATCCCACCGTTTGACGGGGGCGTTGACGAAGTCCTCGATGGTCTGGGGATCGTCCACCTGGGCGCCGCCGGTGATCTCAGCCAGCAGTTCGGCCAGCAGTTCGGCCGCGTCGTGGGTGGTCTCGGTACGCACTTCAATATAATCCATTGTCAGAAATCCTCTCTTTCCTGCAGGAAGCGCAGGGCCTCCCGGGCGGTATTGCAAAGATAAGCCATGGCTTCCACGGGATAGTTTCCCGCGGCGGTCTCTCCGGTGAGCATCAGGGCGGAAGCGCCGTCCAGCACGGCGTTGAAAATATCGCTGACCTCGGCCCGGGTGGGCACGGCACGGTGCTCCATGGAGGCCAGCATCTGGGTCACCACCAAAAAGGGCTTGCCCTTGGCATTGCACAAGGCGGCGATGATCTTTTGCGCGGCGGGCAGCTGCCACAGGGGCATGGCGTTGCCCAGATCGCCCCGGGCGATGACCACGCAGTCGGCCAGGTCGATCCATTCGGGGAGGGTCTGCAGACCCTGGCGGTTTTCCACCTTGGCGAAGATGCGGATGTGCTCGCCGCCGTACCGCTTGAGGGCCTCCCGCAGTTCCAGCAGGTCCTCCCTGCCCCGGACGAAGGACTGCATCACGCCGGTGACGCCCATTTGGGGCGCCAGACGGAGGTTTTCCAGATCTTCACCGGTAAGGGCGGGCAGACGGATGTCCAGTCCCGGCGCGGCGACGCTTTTGCGGGGCAGCAGGGTGCCGCCGCGGACGACGCGGCAGGTGTCCCCTTCCCCCACTACGGCCTGCAGTTTGCCGTCATCCAGCAAAAGTTCCTGACCGGGCCGCAGCGCTTGCAAAAGGATGGCAGGCAGCCGCAGGAGGGACAGCGGCAGGGTCTCCCCTTCCGGCAGTTCCACGGGCAAGCCTTCACTGCCCACCCGCAGTTCGGGGCCCTGGAGATCCATGAGGATCTGCGGCGCGGTGCCGCACAGCTCGGCGGCCTGTCGGGCCAGTTCCAGCCAATCCCGGCTTTGCGCCAGCGAACGGTGGGACAGATTGAGCCGCAGGCCGCACATACCCGTCCGAAACATCTCGGTCAGACGGGACAGATCGGTACAGGCCGGGCCAAAAGTTCCGTAAACTTCCATTACTCGTTGAGGGTGAACTCCCAGCTGCAGGCGCAGGTCTGGTCGGTGATGTCGGGATAGCAGCTGACGCAGCGGCAGGTGATGCGGTCGTCAATGGTCTTGGCGAAGCCGCTGTACTCGGTCTCGCCCACCGGCTTGCAGGGATGCCACTCCATGCCCTTGCGGCTGCGTGCGGTCTGCACACGACAGTCCAGGGTGCGGTAGATCAGCTTGTTGCCGTCACG
This sequence comes from Clostridia bacterium, assembly GCA_017559995.1. Classification (GTDB taxonomy): domain Bacteria; phylum Bacillota; class Clostridia; order Oscillospirales; family Butyricicoccaceae; genus UBA4644. The sequence continues at coordinate 15,436 of JAFYPP010000042.1, forward strand.
GATGATCTCGTCCCGGTTGATGTTGGAGTACAGGCGCAGGTTCAGGGCCTTTTCCAGGCCGTCCAGACCGGGATGCTCGGGCAGCTTGAGGAACTCCTTGATCTTTTTGGCTTCGATAACGGTGAACTGGCTCCAGATACGGATATCGTGCTCCATAGCCTCGTCCATGCCGAACTTTTTCTCCACCGACTGGAACCAGACGCCGTCCATGGCCAGCCAGTTTTTGCAGTACATCTGGATCAGGTCTTCCAGCTGATCCCGGGTCATATCCTTCAGGGCTTCGTTTCTCATAACATAGGCCTCCGTTTTTTGTTTATCTGTTCATTATACGCTATTTTGTGCCGTAAGGCAAGGGGCAGGCACACCGGGACACAGCCGCTCAATGACCTGTGCCGCCGCCAGCAGGCGGCGCTCGTCGGTGCCGTACAGGATGACGCCCAGCGGCACGCCGTCCGTCCTCATGCACATTGGCAGGGCGATGGAAGGCAGGCCGGTGAAATGCATGATGTTGGTGCCGCCCGTCATGATACAGGCGTCCACATCCTTCAGTTCCTCCAACAGGGCTGCCCGGGTCGTTTGCCGCTCTGCCATGGCTTCTTCATAGGCCGGCAGCTGCCGGGAATGCACCATGGCGTTTTCCAGAATGTTGATGCCGTAGGGCATCCGGGTCTCCGGGTCGGCTTTGTAGGCCTTGATGATGGCCTCCAGCGTTCCCCGGCGAACGGTGGTGTTGGACAGGTAGTTTTCCAGATCCTCCCGGAACTCGCACCGGTGGATGAGACTTTGCCGGGGCGTCCACGGGTGGCACACCTCGGTCACCGCGGCACCCTCCTGCTGCAACGCGTCCACCAGACGCCGGTAACCGTCCCGCTCTTCCTGCGGTATGTTGTCCAGATGATAGGTATTGACGGCAAGCCGCAGACCCTTGGTGTGCGCCGCAGGAACGCGCAGCGGCTTTCCCCGCAGGCCGCCGTAGAGCAGCAGGGCATCACGGACGGTTTTGGCCATGGGGCCGGCGGTGTCCATGGTGGCGGAAATGGGGACGATATACTCCCCCGACAGCGAACCGTGGGCCGGCTTGAAGCCCACCACCCCGTGCTCGGTGGCGCAGCCCACGATGGAAAAGCAGGTGTCGGTGCCCACCGCAAAGGAGCAGAAGCCCGCCGACACCGCCACGGCAGAGCCGGTACTGGAGCCGCTGGGGTCATGGTCGGCCTTGTAGGCGCAGCGCACCTGTCCGCCCCGGGAACTGAAGCCGTTGGGCATATTGTCGGCGGTATAGTGGGCGAACTCGGTCATGTTGGTCTTGCCCAGAATGACGGCACCGCTTTTACGGAGATTGGCCACGATGGGTGCATCTCTCCGGGCGATGTTGTCAGTGAGCACGGCGCTGCCCGCCGTGGTGGGCAGGCCGCACACATCGATGTTGTCCTTGATGAGCACCGGCAGGCCGAACAGGGGCAGGTCTTCCCTGTCCGCGCGCTTGTCCAGTTGCCGCGCCTGTTCTATGGCGGTAGGGTCAAAGAAGGCCACGCTGTTGAGGCCGCAGGGCTGGTCATAGGCCGCGATGCGGCGGAGATACTGCCGGGTAAGTCCCTCGGCGGTGATATCCCCCCGGACCAGCAGTTCCCGCTGCTCCAGGGCGGTCAGTTCATACAGATGCTTCACGGTTTCCCTCCTCTGCGATTTTGCGGCGGGTCATGCGGTCGATCTCGGCCTTGAGGGCGGTGAGATAGGGCGAAAAGGTCACCTTGTCGGCGCCGTAGGCCAGCTGCAGGTCGTACTCCAGCGGCAGCCAGGTGGAAATGTCGCTTTCGTCGTGCTGGATCACCGCCTCCAGGTTGTCCAGAGCCTTATAGATCCGGGCCTCCCGGGTCTGCAGGGCGTTCATTTCGGCCAGCAGATCTCGGAACTCGGTACGGGAAGGCTCCGGGAAGGTATCTACCCATCCGGCCAGCAGCGCCTGCTCCTTTTCCCGGTGACCGGGGACCTTGTCAAAGGCGGGGATATCCCCGGTAAAGGACTCGCCCAGATCGTGGATGAGACACATTCGGATGACCTTGTTCATATCGTCATGGGGAAACTCGTCGGCCACCAGCATGGCCATCAGCGCCAGCCGCCAGCTGTGCTCGGCTACGCTCTCCCGTCGGCCGGAAGAGGTGTCGCAGTGGCGGGTGACGCATTTCAGCTTTTCCGCCTGACGCAGGATATTCAGTAAAGTGATGGGTTCCATATGGGCGCTCCTGTCAGTTGAACACGTTGAAGAACCGCGCCAGCGGCTCCACCACATCGGCCAGATCTTCAATGGCCCGGTTCAGCGTTTCAAAATCAATGATGTTGAGCTTTTCGGTGGCCTGCTCCACGGCGCCCTGGCTTGTGGTGACAAAGGCGTCCACATCGGCTACCATACCGTCCAGGTCAGCGGCTGCCAGTTCCCGGGTGACGGTATCCAGATTGGTGAGGATGGTGTCCAGTTCACCGTCCAGGGTATCGGTGACGGCCTCCAAGTCGGTGAGCACGGTCTCCATCTGCCCTGCTACCGTCCGCACCTGGGGCACGATGGACAGAACCACCACAAAAACGCCCAGACAGCAAAGGGCGGCTACCGCCGTAAAAATGCATTGCCAGCGGGCATAAGCGGTCTGCTTGTTGTTTTCCTCCATGAAGAACGCCTCCTTCTGTTCAGATAGATTTATCATAGCATACTTGCGGGAGTTCCCGCAAGCCGATATGGAAAAAGCGCCGCAGGCTTTCCCGCGGCGCTCTTCTGTTTTTATCGCATCTGTTCCACGATGTCGCCCAGCTGGTCGCACAGTACCTGGGCTTTGGCGCAGTCGTTGTCCCGCAGACAATGGGCGATGCGGGTCTCCAGTTCCTTTTTCTGCTGCTCCAGCAGCAGGTAATCCTTGTCAAAATGATGCTTGTAGATCATCTTGCGGAAGGCCCGGGCGCTCATGGGGCGCACCGTGCCGTCCTCCACGAACAGCACCCGGTCGGCGCAGCCGGCAATGGTGTAAAAGTCGTGGGAAACCATCAGCACGGCGCCGCGGTAGGCCTCCACCGCCTCCTCCAGCGCCTGCTGGGCAAAGGTGTCCAGATGGCTGGAAGGCTCGTCCAGCAGCAGCAGGTTGGCGTTTCCAACACCCAGCACCGCCAGCTGCAGCAGGTTCTTCTCACCGCCCGACAGATGCTCCACCCGGCGGTGCAGGCCGTCGGGGTCAAAGCAGTAGCCGGACAGATAGTTTTCGATGTCCTCCCGGGTCTCAAACCCCAGACCGAAGAACAGGTCGTACAGGCTGTCGGCCTCCCGGAACACCTCTTCGTGGAGCTGGGAGAAGAAGCCCACCCGGGCCTGTTCTCCAAAGGACACGGCGGAGTTTCCGCCCTTCCAGATCTCACGCAGCATGGAGGTCTTGCCGGTGCCGTTGGGGCCCACCAGGGCGACCTTCTCCCCTTCCTTCAGGTCGAAGGACACGGCGGACAGCAGCTTGTGCGCAAAGGACAGGCTGTAGTCGGTGACGGTCAGCAGAGGCTGGGGCTCTTCAGACACCTCCACCTGGGGCAGGCGGATGTCCGGACGGCGGGTCTCCACGTAGGGCACCTCGGTGCGGCTGGCCAGAGCGCGGTTGAGCTGGCTGACCTTGCCCTTGAGGACACGGCCCTTCTGGGGCGAGATCACCTGGGTGGCGTCGTCCCGGAGGCGTTCCACCAGTTCCTCCAGCCGGGCGATCTCGGCGTTGTCCGCAGAGGCGGTCACCTGCTGGTCGATCTTCTTCTGCAGGCGATAGTGGTCGTAGGCCAGGAAGTTGCCGTCGTACTGGGCCATACCGCCGTTTTCCAGATGCCAGATCTTGTCGAAGCAGTGGTTGAGCAGATAGCGGTTGTGGGTCACCACCAGCAGCGTGCCCTCGTAGGCGTTGATCAGATCCCGCAGGCCGGTGAGATTTTCAAAATCCAAAAACACGTCGGGCTCGTCCATGATGAGCAGACCGGGGCGGCGCAGCATCTGCCGGATGATCTGCACCAGCTTATATTCACCGCCGCTGAGCTTATACAGCTCCAGATCGGCCTTGTCGGACAGTTCGGCCAGATGCAGCTGGCGGCGGATATTGCCCTCGGCGTTGTCGGCATCCATGGCCTGACTTTCGTCCAGCAGCTGCTGGTAGCGCTCCATCAGCGCCTCCAAATCGTCGCCGGAGGCCATTTCGTCGCATACCGTTGCGATATCCTGCTCCAATTGCGCGAAATCCCGGCGGAGATAGTCCAGAACGGTGTCCTGCTGCTCCTTTTCCCGGTTGGCGAACTGGCTGACATAGCCCAGACGGCCGGCGGCCTCCAGTTTGATGCGGCCCTCGTAGGTATAGTCCTCCGGGTGGAGGATCAGCTGGGCCAGACTGGTCTTGCCGGTGCCGTTGCTGCCGATGAGTGCGCAGTGGCGGCCGCTTTCCAGCTGGAAGGTCAGGTTATGGAACAATTCCTGCTGGGGATATCCGAAAGAGAGTTTTTCCGCTTTGATCATGGTCATCCCTCGTTTTCATAGTCTTATCTTATTTATTTTAGAGGGAAACCTGCCATAAAGCAAGGAAAAAAGTGAGAAATCCCATATTTACCGAAAATTCAGACTTTGTTGTCCGGCTGTTCACGATTACGGCCTATCATCAGGGAAACGACAGGATTTACCCGCCGCCTTTTACATATACTATCGGCAGGTATGGGTAGAGAAAGGATGCTTTGTATGAAAAAACTGACCAAGGGACTTTTGGCGGGCGCGGGGGTGCTGGTGGGTGCCGCCGCGGTTTCCCACGGCATTACCGACCACATGGTGCGGCTGGCGCTGGACCGGGAAGCGCCCCGCTGGGCACGGAGGGTCACCGCGAAGCGGGAACGTACCGCCTGGGACGATCCCCTGTTCCGTCAGGCGTTGGAGGAAGGCCTGGAGCTGGAAAATCAGCCCCACCACACCATTGAGATCTGCGCCCGGGACGGCGAAGTGCTGGTGGGACACTGGTTCCCCGTGGAGCGCCCTCGGCGCATCGTGCTGGCCATGCACGGCTGGCGGTCGGCGTGGTACCGGGATTTCGGCGGCATCGCCGCCTTTCTCCGGGAGCAGGAGTGCAGCGTGCTGTACGCCGAGCAGCGCGGGCAGAACGCCAGCACCGGCGACTATATGGGGTTCGGTATGCTGGAGCGGTACGACTGTCTGGATTGGCTGCAGTGGCTGGCGGACAGCCAGGGCACTTCTCTGCCGGTGTATCTGGCCGGCGTTTCCATGGGCGCGACTACCGTGCTGATGGCCACCGGCTTTGACCTGCCGCCCCAGGTGAAGGGCGTGATCGCCGATTGCGGATTCACCTCGGCCCACGCCATTTGGGATCACGTCTGCCGGGACGGGCTGCACCTGTCCTACGGCCTGCACCGCTACGGCGCCGAGCGGCTTTGCCGGCGGAAGATCCGGGTGGGCACCAAGGACTACTCCACCGTGGAGGCTCTGGCCCGATGCCGGGTGCCGGTGCTGTTCATCCACGGGCTGGCAGACGATTTCGTGCCGCCGGAGATGACCTATGAAAACTTCGGCGCCTGCGCCGCCCCCAAGCGGCTGCTCACCGTTGCCGGCGCCGGCCACGGCATGAGCTGGTATGTGGACGGTGACCGCTACCGGCAGGAGCTGCTGGCCCTCTGGCGGGAAAACGACGGGTGAAAAATGGTTGTCCCACGCGGCCCTTGCGCCCGTTGGCGGCATCTGTTATAATGCAGATGATTTTGCGACGTTTGAGGTGTTTCGCTATGAAACAGATTTCCGCCAGACAGCTTGCCCTGTCCTTCACCGGCGTGTTTTTGGGCGCCGGTTTCGTTTCCGGACAGGAGCTGTGGCAATTTTTCGCCTGCTACGGTCCCATCGGCTTGGTGGGTTTTATCGGCACGGCTGGCCTGTTCTTTTTGGTAAATTACGCGGCGCTGAGCCTTGCCCGCGTCACCGGCAGCGAGGACATGGCCCGGGCCATGACCCCGGCCAACCGGCCCCGGCTGCGGCTGCTGGTGGGCACCATGCAGAGCATTCTTCTGTTCGGCGTTATGGTGATCATGATCGCCGGCGCGTCGGCCCTTATCCGGCAGCTCACCGGCCTGCCCGCCCCGGCGGCAGGCGCCATCTTCACGCTGGTGGTGGCGCTGGTGGCGTTGATGGGCCTGCAGGGCCTGGTAGCCACCTTTTCCCTGTTGGTGCCGGTGACCACTGCCTGCGCAATGATTTTGGCGGCGGCGGTGCTGTTCCGGAACGGCTTCCGCTTCGCGCCCCCCACTGGCAGCGTGTCCCCCATGCTGCCCAACTGGATCGTGGGATTTCTCACCTACGCGGCCTATAACCTGTTCGGCACGGTGTGTACGCTGGTGCCCATGGCCAAGCTGCTGCCCTCACAGAAGTCCCTTCGGGGCGGTTTGGGCGGCGGCAGCTGCATCCTGATAGTGCTGGCCTGGAGCATGATCGCCGCCATGGCGGCCCAGCCTTCGTCGGGCGCCGGCGAACTGCCTATGGCCGTTCTGGCCGGAACATTGCACCCCGTTTTGGAGGTCAGCTACGGTCTGCTGATGGGACTGGGTATGTTCAGCGCCACCCTCAGCAGCATGAGCGCCCTCACCGGACAGCTGGAGATCCGGGTGCCCCGGCTGCGGCAGTACCATCGGCCCTTCTTCCTGACGCTGCTGGTCTTTGCCTATGTGGGCAGTCTGCTGGGCTTCGGCAACCTCATCGGCGTGGTCTATCCCATCTTCGGCTACGCCAGCGTGCCCTTCCTGGTGTGTCTGGTGATCAACTGGCGCCGCGCCTCCAAGGCCGTGAAAGGATGATGACCATGAGACTGACGGTTTTGGCGGACAACAACACCTACATTGACCAGTATTACCTGGGCGAGCCGGCCTTTTGCTGCCTGCTGGAGGCCGAGGGAAAAAAGATCCTGTTTGATACAGGATACTCCGACGTTTTTCTGAAAAATGCCCAAACGATGGGCATCGACCTGACCGACCTCACCCACGTCGCCCTGTCCCACGGACACAACGACCACACCCGAGGCCTGCTGTTCCTGCCGCCCTCCCCTGCCACACTGGTGGCCCATCCCCACTGCTTTTTGCCCAAGGCCTTTGAGGGCGAGGACATCGGCGCGCCCTTCTCCGCGGAAGAGGCCGCCCAGCGCTGGGACGTGCGCCTGTGCCGGGAGCCGATGGCCCTCACCGAGCACCTGCTTTGGCTTGGCGAGATCCCCCGTGTCACCGATTTTGAAAACAAGTCGCCCATCGGCACCTGCGGCGGTGAGGCGGACTTTTTGCCGGACGACACCGCCCTTGTCTGGCGGCGTGAGGATGGCATCTTCCTCATCACCGGTTGCTCCCACAGCGGCATCTGCAACATGGTGGAATACGCCAAAAAGGTGTGCGGCGATGACAGGGTGCTGGGCATTCTGGGCGGATTTCATCTGCTGGAGGATGGCCCGCAGCTGGACAAAACGGTGGACCGGCTGGCGGGCCTGGGCCTGCAAATGCTGTACCCCTGCCACTGCGTTTGCCTGCAGGCCAAGGCAAAAATGCTTTCCCGCATGCCGGTCACCGAAGTGGGCGTGGGCATGACGCTGGAACTGTAAAACGCAAAAAAGAACCCCCGGAGCGGTTGCTCCGGGGGTTTTGTTATGAGATTTTACTTTGCGCTGAAGGTGTAGGTGACGTACTTGTTCTTCTTGAACGCCCAGGTGACATCACCCGCGCCGTAAGCGACTTCGGCGCAATCCTTGTAGGACTTGTTGTTCTTCTTCACGCACTTGAGGGTTTCTGCTTCAATCTCCTCGTCGACTTCTTCGGAGAACCACAGCATACCGGAGGTGGACTGCTTGACGAAGACGGCAGAGATCTTGCCTTCCTCGGCAGGGATCTCGAAGGAGGTCTCGTCCTCGATGTCGATCTTCTTCAGGAACTCGACCTTACCGGTGGCCTTGTCGATCAGCAGGAAGCTGATGTTGGAGGCCTGACCCTTCTTGAAGGAGATCTCGAAGTTCTCGGGTTCCTCGGTGGGAGCGTCAACGTCGGGGACCTTGATCTCGTTGGTCTGATCTTCGCCGTTCTCGTCCTTGTAGAACAGATCGGTGTTGCCGTTGGCGGGCAGTTCGGTGTCAGCTACGAAGCCATTTTCTGCGGTGTCAACGATAACATCATACTTCAGGGAGTAGGTATCGGAGCGGAGCATAGCGCCGTCCTTTACGTACCAGGTCAGCTTGTAGATGTCGCCGGAGGTGTTGCCGCTGACATCAGCGCCGCCATCTTCATAATCAGCGGGATCCACCAGTTCCACGATAACGGGAACGTCCTGAGCGGTGGGATGGTTCTCTTCAATCAGCCAGCCATCGGCAGCGGACCAGATGGTCTCGCCGGTGCTGTTGTCAACGATCTTCAGGGTAGCAACATCCAGATTGACCCACTTGGACATATAGTCGGTGACGACCACATCGTTGAAGGGAGTCTTGGCCAGGTCGGTCAGGGCGCCTTCCAGAGCCTCGCACAGGCCGGCAATGCCGTTGGACTGAACGAAGGTGGAGTTTTCACTGGTGATACCGGTATCCATCCATTCGGAGTAGCTGTTGGTATCAACAACATACAGTTCGGAAACCTGTTCCATTGCTGCCAAAGCTTCTGCTGCAGCGATGGTACGAGTGGTCTTTTCGGGGTAAGTGATTGCGGGGCTATGGTACATTACCTCATAGAAAGCATTCTGGATGAAAGTGCCGAAGTCTTCGTCGTACTTAACAAATGCACGTTCCACAACAGAGATGGGGTATTCCACACCAACGTACAGGCCGGAGTGTGCGTAAACATCCTTGTACACTTCGTCCATGAATGCCAGGAACTCTTCGTCGGTAGCGCCGCCGGTGAATACATAGTCCAAGATCTGTCGATTGCTCATACCGTCGATACGATCACCGAAAACGGTAGTAACTGCGGTGGGAACATTGTGGCCGTAATACAAGGCAAACTCAAAGGCGACGTACGCGTTCACGATGGGAGTTTTATACTCGTTGCCAGTTGCAATGGCCTTCCAATCAAAGAACTTTCTTGCGGTTTCGTCCATGTTAATTTCACCATCAGAGATGTAAACAACATTGACCTTGTTCAGGGTGCCATCGTGGTTCTCGATATACTCTGCAACGCCATTGAAACCGACTTCACAGTTGGTGGAGGAGCGGCCATACAGCAGGTAACCGGGCAGGCTACCCAAGGTGGCGGCCAGTTCGTCAGCATCCGCAATGTGCTGCAGAACGATGTTATCGCCCATGCCGAATGCCATCAGAGTCAGCTGCGTATTGCCGTTGTCATTCAGAACAGCTCTGCCGATCTCGTTGATAGCTTCCTTCATTGCGGGCCACTCGTCGTCGCCGGAGTAGGAACCGTCGACCATCAGAATAACTTCGTCGTGAATATCGGGGCCATCTTCGCCGGGAACACGAACTTCGATCTCGAAGCGGTTTTCTTCACGATCGGTCAACTTAGAGGTCTTATCTGCAACAGGGGGCTCGGGCTTCACTTCGGGGGGAGTGATCTGCTCGGGTTCGAAGGTTTCCTTAACGGTGAAGCTGGATTCAACGGACTTGGTCACGTCAATATCGTGCCAGCCTTCTACCATGGAAACCATGGTCTGGGAAGCACCGGTGCCGCCCTCGGAAGTGAAGATGTAGGCGTTCTTTTCCAGGTACTGCTTGCCAAGGATGTTCAGCGCGAACTGGAACTCCTGACCAGCATTCAGGGTCAGGCCGTCAATGGTGTAAACGCCGTCAACGGCAACCAGAGCGTCTTCGCCGGTGAGAGCCTTTTCAATGGTCTGCGTATTGCCGTAAGCGTCAACATAGGTCAACTCAATGGCGAGTTCATCCTGCTCACCAATGATGAAATCGGTCTTAAAGCTCAGCTTTGCATCGTAAATGTTGGCAGAAACTTCTTCGCCCAGAGTCAGGGACATATCGTTTGCGAAGGTTTTATCATTGATGATGACGGAACCTGCGGGTGCGGTCTGCTGCATCAGATATGCATACAGAGCGCGGGTTCTTGCTGCGCCTTCGGGATCGTTCTTTCCATTTAAGCTATCGCTCATTGCGGAGCTTGCAACGGACAGATCGCCAACAACCATACCGTCAATGCCGTCCAAGGTTGCGCGAGAGCCGTTTGCCCAGGACCAAATTGCGGCCTGCATTGCATCCAGAGCTTCGCCTTCGGTCATCTGGTCGATGATTTCATCAGTCAGCTGAACGGGCTGGTTCTCAGCTACAGTCCAATACACATAGCTACCATGATGGTATTCGCCTTCCTGCAGCTCATAGCCAGTCGTGAATTTCTTTCTGTTTACCAGGCTAATGCTATAGTCATCTTCAACGGAACCATCTGCGATCGCGGCCTTCAAGGCTGCCTTCAGCACAGACAGGCTGCCGTCTTCGCCTTCAGCGGTGCCCCAGTAACCGTTGAACATGATGCCGCGGACATGATTTTCTGCTTCCTCGGAAGCATAGTAGTTATTGTCTTCCAGGTTGGCCAGAGTATACCAGCTGCTGGAAACGGCGCCGGTTTCGAGGTCAATACAGTAACCGTAGAAGGTTTCGCCGGCTTCGTTCATCAGCAGGAACTGCTGAGCGCGGGTACCGGTTGCATAGTGGAAGGGACCATCAATGTTGGTGGTGAGTTCACCGTTGTAATGCAGAGGAGTGCCACCACTGTGCTGCAATTCCTTGATGATGTAATTGCCGTTTTCATCTTTCAGGGCATTACCATCATCGTCGCGTTCGTAAATGACACGAACGTGGCTGACGTAGTGACCACTGTAGTCACCATAACCGACATACTTGAAGGGGTAGCCTTCGGGAGCATCGGCAACAGTAACGGAAGCGGGATTAGTGAAGTGACCGTCGTCGGTGTACAGTTCACGTGCTACCTTTTGAGCCTTCTGGTTAGAAGAGCTGTTACGGTCAAACTTCAAGGCGGACTGGGGAGCGGTCAGCTCACCGTAGCTATCGTTAATGGCAACGATAATCTCGCCGGTGGTGGCATTCACTACGCGGATCAACGTGCCGCCGTCGACAGTAATTTCGTTACTGTTGATTGTTGTTTTACCGGGGGTCAAGGCAATAGTGACCTCAGCCACATCGGTCTCGGCTGCAAAGATGCCTACGCTCAGGCTCAGTGCCATACAGAGCGCCAACAGCATTGCAACTGCCTTTTTCAGTGTTTTTGCCATAAATCTTTCTCCTCTCAAGAGTTAGTTTTATCCGGCGGCCGGGCTGCCATAGCTCTCGCGGTAGGCCCCTCGCTTTGCGTCCCGCCCTTTCGGACGGTTTGCTATTATCAGACTGTTGCGTGTATATTACCATCGGTCGGTTATTTTTTGGTTATTATTTTGATTTTTTCTGCAGAAACTTTCGTAAAAATATCAACAAAATTTTCGCGAATGATTTGGCAAGCGTCACCAAAGAATCTCCCTGTTTTTCCCAAATTCAGTTACTTACTTCAAATGTTAAAATCAATTCGGTTATTTTTGCAGTAAAAAAGACCGTTTCCCAGCGGAAACGGTCTTTTTCTTTTTTTGTTACGCGAAAATGATCAGCAGGCCTACCAGCATACCCACGATCACCGAGAAGGAGGGCAGCTTGCTGTGGTACATCAGCACGGCCTGGGGCAGGATCTCGCCGAACACCACGTACAGCATGGCGCCGCTGGCGAAACCAAGGCTGAGGGCCAGGCCCAGCAGGCCGATGTCGCCGATGAGATAACCCAGCAGGGCGCCCACCATGGTGGGAACACCGGAAAGGGCGGTCATCAGGACGGCCTTGGGCTTGCTCATGCCGCCGCTGATGAGGGGCACCGACACGGCCATGCCCTCGGGGATGTTGTGCAGGCCGATCAGCACGGCCAGCACCAGAGCGGAACTGCCCAGCACTCCCCCGCTGCTGGCGTAAGAAGCGCCGATGGTCATGCCTTCGGGCACATTGTGCAGGGCGATGGCACTGGCCATGACCACGCCGGCGATAAACAGCGAGAACTTGTTGTCCTGTCGGGCGTAATGCATCTTATAATGGTCGCTGTGGATGAGCTCGTCCAAATCATCGGCGGTCTTGGGATGGTTGGCGTCGATGTGGGGAACCTCGGGGTTGGTGTGCTTGTCGATCCAGTAGTTCAGCAGATAAATGACGGCCACACCGGCGGCAATGGCGGCGATGACCACGCCGATACCCACCTGGGTCTCAATGGCCTCGGTGACCAGGTCAAAGCAGACCACGCTGAGCATCACGCCGGCGGCGAAACTCAACAGCAGGCTGACAGTGCGGTTGGAGTCCTTCTGCAGCATGGCGCCGATGAGGCCGCCCAGGCCGGTACCCACAACGCCCGCAATGGCGGTTGCCAGTAATAATGTTCCGATAACGCCCATATATACACCTCGAATTTCAATAGTTACTCTACGCAAACCGAATGGTACCACAAACCTCGCCAAAACTCAACAGGTTTCGGCAGATTTCCGGGGCAGTATCGGCAGAAAAGTTGATGTTGCTTGTTTCCGCAGGTTGATGTATGATATCAGCAGATGGCATTGGTTTGCCGTCACCCTTATTTATGAAATTAAACCGATAGAAGGAGACGAAGGTATGATTTTCATTCACAACGGTTATATCAAAACCATGGCTGGCCCCGATATTGAAAACGGCTGCATCCTGTTGGACGATAACGGCAAGATCGCTGCCGTAGGCGCCGGTCTCACCGCTCCCGAAGGCGCGCAGATCATCGACGCCGAAGGCCGTCTGGTCACCCCCGGCTGCGTGGAAGCCCACTGCCACATCGGCATCGGTGAAGAGATCATCGGCTGGGCAGGCGCCGACTATAATGAAAAGAGCGATCCCATCACCCCCCAGATGCGCGCCATTGACGGTATCCGTCCCGAGGACGGCCGTCTGATGAACGGCATCCGCGGCGGCGTCACCACCATCTGCACCGGCCCCGGCAGCGCCAACGTGGTGGGCGGCACCTTCGTCGCCATGAAACTGTACGGCAACTGCGTGGACGATATGGTGGTCAAGAATCCTGTGGCCATGAAGTGCGCCTTTGGCGAGAACCCCAAGAGCGTCTACGGCCAGAGCGCCAAGAAGGCTCCCATCACCCGTATGGCCACAGCTTCCCTGCTGCGCGAGCTGCTGTTCAAGGCAAAGCGCTATCTGCAGGCCAAAGAGGACGGCAAGGATCCCGCCTTTGACATGAAGCTGGAGGCCATGATCCCCGTGCTGAAGAAGGAGATCCCCCTGAAGGCTCACGCCCACCGGACCGATGACATCCTCACCGCCATCCGCATCGCCCAGGAGTTCGATTTGGATATGACCATGGACCACTGCACCGAAGGTCATATGATCGCCGAAAAGCTGGCCCAGTACAACTACCCTGCCATCGTCGGCCCCTCCTTCGGCTCCAAGAGCAAGTACGAGCTGGCCAACAAGACCTTTGAGACCGCCGGCGTTCTGCACAAGGCCGGCCTCAAGGTGTGCATCACCACCGACGCCAACGTCACGCCGCTGGAAAACCTGCCCATGTGTGCCGGTTTGGCCGTGGAAGCCGGTCTCCCCATGGAGGAAGGCTGGCGTGCCGTCACCATCAACTCCGCCGAGATCGTAGGTGTTGCCGACCGTGTGGGCAGCCTGGAGGTTGGCAAGGACGCCGATGTGGTCATCTGGAAGAAGGATCCCCTGGTTTATATCGGCGGCGCCGCCTATACCACCATCATCGACGGCAAGATCGTCTGGCAGGCCTGATATCGCAGAAAGGAACACCCCCCGCAGCTGTGCTGCAGGGGGTGTTTTACTGCTCTTCAACGGGCTGCGAATCCGCACGTTGGAACTCCGTGTCGTGCTGTGCAAAAAAGTCCCGGTAGAGGCGGATATTCTCCAGTTCCGTCCACGGGCGAATACGGGGCGGATCCCCGTCCAGATCGTAAATCACCGCGTCGGGCATAGAGAGCAAAAAAGGCGAATGGGTGGAAATAATGAACTGACAGCCGTAGGCCCGCACCGACGCCTCCAAAAAGCTCTTCAACTCCAGCTGAAACTTTGCCGACAGGCTGTTTTCCGGTTCATCCAGCAGATACAGCGCGTTCTCCTTGATCTCCTCGGTGAAATACATCAACGCGCTTTCGCCGTTGGAGCGTTCCTGCACGTTGCGCATCACCCGTTCCCGTACATAGGGCGTAGGATTGGGATGCTTGTCCTTTTTGGCGTCGACAACATCCCGCCAACGGTCATAGTCCGCCAGAGAGCGCAGCCGGGCCTCTTCCGCGCTGACACTGCGTTTGTCAAAATAGGTTTCGAACAACTCGTTTCGTCTTTTGTCGATACCGCTGTTGATATAGCGAATATCCAGCAGATAGTCGAAAACATCATCGCTGGTGATGATCCGGCTTTCCGGTGGGATATCCGCTCCGGCGCAGAGTTGATATCTGCAGCGGCGGATATAGTCCTCGAATACTTCGGAGCGGTTATAGACCGCGCCCCGTTTCAACTGCAGTTTTTCGGCGATCACATTGAGTACGGTAGACTTTCCGCTGCCGTTTCCCCCGTAGAAAATGGTCACCGGGCCAAAAGAAAGGGGCGGCAGTTCCCGGTATCGAAATACGTTAAATGGGTACTTCGAGGTGAGCAGCGTCCGTCGGTCGTTAAACAAAAAGTGTTCTTCCTGCTCTCGCGTGAGCATTTTAAAAGATTTCAGATACTGTCGCATAGTTCTCCCCCTTCTTTCGTTTGTACATCATGGGCGGACCCGTTTGCGGCAGAGTACGACAGCCCACGGCTCTACGGCAGCAATTCATCACTGTTCCAGGTACATATAGGAATACTCAAGACGGTCTCCCGCAAAACAAATCCGCACGTTATTGGACATACAGAACTTAATAAGGTTCGGGAGATCATACGACGCGCTCGCCTTGCTTTCATCGAACCAGCTTGTGGAAAAACACCACATATCCGTGGGGAATATTACTCATACAAAAAAGATCCCTGCGCTTTCCTCACTTTCCCGTTCCAAAGACCAATAGCCGTCATCCCGGGCATAACGCTCTGCCCTGCCTATACGATAGCTTCTTCATCGTCCAATAAAACGGACTTCATCCCGTCCGCAAACAAAAAAGACCGTTTCCTTTCGGAAACGGTCTTTTCTCATCCAAGCACAGCCGATCAGTTTACCGGCGCTATGGAGATAAAGTACGAGGAGATCCCACCGGAGGGGCACTGGAAGACCAGCGACGCGTTTGCCACATCCTGCGCGTTCTGGAAGGTCTGGGTAACCGAGCTGCGGCCGGAACCGCTCACATTGCAGGAGATCTGCTGACAGGCAACGCTCCACGTGACGCTGGCCGGATCGGCAGAATCGGTGTACACCGAAACGGTAATTTTATATTTGCCCTTCGGCAGAGAAACATTGTGATAATTGCTGACTGCCGTATCTGCGTTCGTAATGTAAACCGTGGGGGTAAAGTTATATCCGCAGCGGTCACAGGTACCCGTGGTGGTGGTGTGTCCCAGAGCAGGGCTCTGCTGCTTGCCGCAGTATTTACATTTCGCGGCAGCGGTACAGGTGGCGGCGGAATAGCTGTGGGAAGTGGCTTTGATGGTCACACTGTAGGTGTCGCCGCAGCTGCAGGTATATACTCTCGTGCCGGATTTCTCGCAGGTGGCGTCCTTGGTGACCTTGGAAGAATAGGAATGATCCGTGACGGGGACCTCTTCCGTATAGGAAGCGCCGCAGGCGCAGGTATAGGTCACGCTGCCGGGCACCGTACAGGTGGCATCAACCACAAGGGAGGTCTCATAGGTGTGTCCCACCGGCGGGATTTCCTCGGTGTAGGAATATTCGCAAACACAGGTAAAGGTCTTGACGCCGGGGGCTTCGTGGCCGGGTTCCGTCGTAACCGACTCGGTATACTGATGGCGGTGGCGCTTCGCGATACTGTCTTTATAGGTACCCAGCGCCTCAAAAATCGCATCCGCGCTGTCAAAGTCCTGTGCCTCCAGATAAACGATGCCTTGCTGATAGCGGGATTCCTTTTCCCGGGCCTCGCTGTTGCCGTAACCGTCCAGCGACGCAAACAGAGCGGCGGCATCCAGGAAATCGCCGTTGGCGAACAGCGCCTCGGCTTTTGCGCAGGTCGCCTCTGCCCGGCGGGTCTCGGAATCGTTGTAGGCGCCCAGTTCGCCGAAGGTGCTGATAGCCTCGTCGTACTGGCCGGCGGCAAGGCAGGCATCCGCCTTTGCGTACTTCGCCGCGGGAACCCGGGCGGCGGCATCCTGATAATCACCCAGATCGATCAGGACGGCGATGGCCTCGTCGTACTGGCCGGCGGCAAGACAGGCGTCCGCCTTTGCGTACTTCGCGGCGGGAACACGGGCGGCGGCATCCTGATAATCACCCAGATCGGTAAAGACAGCGATGGCCTCGTCATACTGCCCGGCGGCAAGATGACTTTCCGCCTTGGCGTACTTTGTCGCGGGAATATAGTACTCCACCGCATAAAACGCGGCGGCGGCAGCCAGGACAAGGATAAGCAATGCCAAAATAACCGCTGTGACTTTTCGGCGCTTTTTCTTTTTGAGAGCGGCCTCCTGTTTTTGTGCGACAGCCTGTTCCTCTGTGAGGCGCCGGTCGGCCGCCTGCTTCAGGGCGGTCCACTGCACGGCGTTCAGCTTGGCAAACTCCAGACCGCAGTTGCAGCAGGTGCGCTCTTCCGCATGGTTGACCGCGCCGCACGCGCAGAACCACAGATCCTCGTGGGAACAGGGCGCGTAGCCACACTGCTTGCCGTAGGTCATCCGGTACTGCGTCACAAGATTTTCGTCCTGGGCTTCGTCCAGCAGCGTTGTGAGCGCGGGAAGCGGCTGCCAATCGCCGGCATCGCCTGTCCAGACGGAATCGTCGGCGAAGGTCACTTCCGCAAGTTCAACGGAAAAGTTTTGGGCAGAGGTGCCGTCCAGCAGGATCGCCGTCTTTTGGCCAAACTCCGTACCGCGGGGAGCGCTGAGGTCGAAATACTGATGCTCTTTGGCCGCGCCCAGCCGGCATCCGTCGGTGTCCAGAGAAAACACACGCACCTTTACGGCCTTAACGCGCTGGTGATGGATATTGCGAAACTTCAGCTGGGCCAGGATGTTTCCCGTTTGGTTATTCTTTAAAAATACACCCTCCGCGATCACCACCGGTGAACCAGCAGTATATAAATCATTTGGCAAGGCAAACAGGCGGGAATACTGCTCGCTCATGGAGATACCTCCTTCAAATGCTATAGTTAGTTACATTATACTCCCATATTTTCGAAAAAACAATATGTCGAAAAGGGAAAACCATGCGCCGCGGATCATCGCTTCCGCCCCGCGAAAATGAAAAAAGCACCAAAGCCTTACGGCTTCAGTGCTTTTTGCTGGTCCGAGTGGCGAGACTTGAACTCACGGCCTCTTGACCCCCAGTCAAGCGCGCTACCAGCTGCGCTACACCCGGTCAACGTCATTTATAATACCATGGGTTTTGAAAAAAAGCAAGAGTTTTTTTCATTTTTTTGAGGAAAAAAACATACAAATTACCATGAGAAATGCGACTCGTTTTTTGTATAATACGATACTTTTGACGGCAACGGCCCTGCTGATGCGGCTTTTGGCCATGGGATTTCAGGTTTACCTCACCCAGCGCATCGGTTCGGAGGGCATCGGCCTGTTTGAACTGCTCATGTCGGTGTACGGCCTGTCGGCGTCTTTGGCCGTGTCCGGGGTCCGGCTGTCCACCACCCGGCTGGTGCTGGAGGTATCCCGGCGGAGCGGGGACGGCGTGGTGCGCCTTTGCCTGACCTACGCCCTGCTGCTGGGCACGGGTGCCGGTGTCCTGCTCTATGTCTGCAGCGGCCCGGCGGCGGCGTTGTGGCTGGACGCGCCGGAGCTGGCCCGGTGCCTGCGGGTGCTGGCCTTCACCCTCCCCTGCCTGTCGGTGTCCTCCTGCGTGAGCGGCCTGTTTTCCGCGCGGCGGCAGGCAGGACGGATGGCGCTGATCCAGGTGCTGGAGTTTGCGCTGCATATGGCGCTCACCATCGGGGGTTTGGCGGTCCTTCGGCCCAGCCGTCCGGCGGAGGCCTGCCTCGTGCTGGTGTGCAGCAGCTGTCTGTGCGACGGGTTCTCCGCCGCCCTTGCCCTGGTGCTTTCCCGGCGTGAGCGGACGGGCGGCAGACTGCCCCTGGAACACGTTGGCGATCTGCTGTCCATCGCCCTGCCCGATGCCTTGGGCTCGTGGGTGCGTTCGGGGCTGGTGAGCGCCAAGCACGTGCTCATCCCCAAGGGTCTGCGCAGGTTCGGCGCCGGCAGCGCCCAGGCGCTGTCCTCCTACGGCATGATCCAGGGTATGGTGATGCCGGTGCTGGGGTTCCCTGCCGCCGTTCTGGGAACGGTCTCCGGCCTTCTGGTGCCCGAGATCGCCGAAAGCCACGCCAACGGCCAGCAGCGGCGGCTGACCGCTATCATGGAGCGGGTGCTGCACCTGACCCTGCTGTTTTCCCTGTTTACCGGGGGCATCCTGCTGGTGTACGGCGGCGACCTTGGCCGCATGCTGTACCGCTCGGCGGAGGTGGAGCGCTACATCCGCCTGTTGGCTCCGCTGGTGCCGCTGATGTATCTGGACACCACGGTGGACGGTATGCTCAAGGGCATGGGCCTGCAAAAGGCCAGCATGGGCATCAACATTGTGGACGCGGCGGTGAGTCTGCTGCTGGTCTGGCAGCTCATTCCCCGGGTGGGGCTGAAGGGATACCTGCTGACCCTTTACGTCAGCGAAACGCTGAACTTTTTGCTGAGTTTCCGGCAGCTCAACCGCCACGCGGGCCTTCGCCTGCCCTTCTACCGCAGTGTGCTGGCCCCACTGATGGCCGCCATGTGCGCCATCGTGCTTCCCCGGCTGGTGCCGGGCGGCGGACAGCCCGTGGCCCTTATGGTGTGCAGCCTGGCGCTGTACTATGTTCTGCTGCGGCTGCTGGGCAGCGTCACCCGGCGGGATATTCGCTGGTTTTTGGGGATCTTCCGGAAAAAATGACGGGTGCAACCGCCGGTTGCTACCGTTTCAAGGCGAGTTGGTGGATTTTTCGCGCGGTTTGTGCTACAATTTCAGCAGAAATCCAAGGCAAAGGAGACGCAAGCCATGCCGTTGAACGAAACCATCTACCGCCTGCGCACCGAAAAGGGGATGTCCCAGGGCGACCTGGCCGACGCGCTGGATGTTTCCCGTCAGTCGGTTTCCAAGTGGGAGACCGGTGGCGCTACGCCAGATCTGGATAAACTGGTAAAATTAAGCGCTCTGTTCGGCGTGACGCTGGACGAACTGGTGAAGGGCGAGACGCCCGCCGCCGAGCCGCCGTCCCGGCCGGAACCGCAGGTCATCTATGTGGAGCGGCAGGAGCCGCCCCTTCCCCGCCGCAAAGTCGTGGGCTACGCCCTGATGGGTCTGGCGATCCTCACGGTACTGCTGTGCGCCGTTCTGGGCGGTCTGCTGGCCGGCGTGCTGTTTTCCTTCCCCTTCTGGGCCTGCGCCGCGGTGTGCTTCCTGATGGACAAACGGGTAGGCCTGTGGTGCTGCTGGGTATTGTTCTTTTTGCTGGATGTGTATCTGCGGTTTGCCACCGGCATCAGCTGGGGCGGCATTTTCTCGCTGATGCGCTCCTTCGCCTACGCCGGGCGGGTCCAATGGATCGCCTGCGTGGTGATGACGGTTCTGATCACCGCACTGGTGCTTTGCACCGTCCGGGCCTTCCGGGACAAGGTGCTGGAACCCACCCGTGCCGCAAAGATCCGTTTGGGCCTCCTGCTGGCGGTACTGGCGGTGGCCTTTGCCCTGCCGTGGGGATACGCCCACTTCATGCAGAAGGTGTCCACCGACGGCCAGTCCCTGTACACCGTCGCCCGGGTATCCCAGGTGCTGGGCACCGTGACCCAATGGACCAAAGCCCCCGTCCTCTGCCGTCTTGCCATCGATCTTCTGGCCATGCGGCGGTGGAAACGTGCCCAATAATACAAGAGACAGGCTTTTTGCCTGTCTCTTTCTTTTGTTGATTTTATGCATTTCGTTGCAAAATCGCAAATAATATGCTATTATATTGAGTAAATAAACGATAAAGGAGGCGTAATTCATGTCGGAAACGTATTGCGGTAAGCACTGTTCGGAATGTGCGTTCGCGGAACAGTTGAACTGTCCGGGCTGTAAAACAGACGGCTACAGTCCCATGGCGGCCCAATGTGCCATCGCCACCTGCTGTCGTGGCCGGGGTCACGAACATTGTGAAACCTGTACCTCGCATACCTACTGTCCCACCCTGAACAAGAAGAGCGCCAATCCGGAAGCCATCCTGCAAAAGCAGGCCGACCTGCAGCGCAAAAAGCAAGCTGAGGCGGAGGCCGCCGCGCGGAAACGGGCCGAACTGCTGGAGACCGCCGCCGTGATGGGAAAATGGGTGCGGCTGATCTTCTGGCTGATGATCGCCACAACGGCGATCGGTCTGTTTGAAAAGGTGCGCTCCCTTTCCGTACCCGTGGCGTTGATCACCTTTGCCCTTTCGGCGGCAGGCGGTGTGATCTATCTGACCCGGCTGTCGGCCGTTGACGACGGGTTCCGCCTGGCCTCCCTGCGCAGTTTTACCGCCGCTGCCTCGGCGCTGCTGGCCCTGTTCGCAGCCGACGGCTCGACACTGCATACCCTGCTGACGCTGGCGCTGCTGCTCCCGTCGCTGGTGAGTATGTATTACGAGATCAACACCTTTGCCGAAATGTTGGAGGATGCCGACAGAGAGCTTTCGGAAAAATGGCGCAAACTGTGGAAGACCTATAAGATCTGTATGGGCGTGACCTTCAGCAGTCTGGTGCTGGCGATCCTGGCGCCCGGACTTGCGGCGCTGGCCATTCTGGGCGGTGCCATCGGTATGCTGGTGGCCTCCATTCAGGAATACATCTATCTCTACCGCACAGCACAGGTCTGCTGTTACATTTGCAAAACAAACTAAGAAAAAAAGCCACCCGGGAGGGTGGCTTTCTTATTGCGTTTACAGGAAATCGCGCAGGCCGTACTTGACCTTGCCGGCACGGCCGGTGGTGGTCTCGGCGTGGTAGAGGGAGCTGATGATGGCCTCTTCCACGGCCTCGGCGGTGGCGTCAAAGACGCCGTCGATCTTGTTGTCGGAGATCATCTTCATATCCATGACAGCGGTCTTGCTGTAGTGGGGCACACGGTTGGCAGTGGTGAAGGCGATGGCGATATCGCCGCTGCCGTTGCCGTAATAGGAGCCGGTGCGGGCCAGGCCAACGCCGGCACGGCGAGCCACACGCTTCAGCTGGCGCTCGGACAGGGGCACGTCGGTGGCGATGAGCATGATGATGGAGCCCTTATCCTGCTGGGCTTCCAGACGGGCCTTGATCTCACGGCCCATCTGGCGGCCGTCGATCATCAGTCGGCCGGCGCCGCCGAAGTTGGACATGACCAGAGCACCCACGGTGTACTCCTTGTCGTCCAGCTTGACGATACGGGAAGCGGAGCCGATGCCGCCCTTGAGACCCAGACAGCACATACCGGTGCCGGAGCCCACCACGCCTTCCTCAAACTCCTCGCCGCAGTTGGCCAGAGCCTGGAACACGTGCTCCTCGGTGATGTGCAGGCCGCGGATATCGTTGAGGGTACCGTCGTTGCACTCGCAGACCAGAGGGTTGACGGTGCCGGTCTTGACGCCGATATCCTCGTTCTGCTGCAGCATATACTTGATGAGAGCATTGGCGGCAGTGCCGATGCTCAGGGTATTGGTCATGACGATGGGGGTCTCAATGGTGCCCAGTTCTTCTACCTGCACCAGACCCATGGTCTTGCCGAAGCCGTTGATGACGCAGGACGCGGCCATGACCTTGTCCTGGAACAGATTGCCCTCGTGGGGCAGAATGGCGGTGACGCCGGTGTTGATGTCGGCACCGTCACGGACGGTGACATGACCCACCTTGACGCCGGGAACGTCGGTGATCAGGTTGCGGGGACCGGGAGTGCCCAGACCGATCTTGATGCCGGATTCTTTGTTCAGACCCATAATAATACCTCTATTCTTTGATGTTATTGAGAAACTCTCGAATGTTTTCCATGACGTAGGCGGGTTTTACCTCGGATGCCGCCAGATCGTCCAGGGTGGCTTCGCCGGACAGCACCAGTACGGTGTCGATGCCGGCATTGACGCCGCTTTGGATATCGGTGTACAGGCGGTCGCCCAGCAGGATGGCCTGCTCTTTGGCGAAGCCGCTTTTGGCGATGGCCAGTTCCACCATGTCGGGCTGGGGCTTGCCGATGAACCGGGGCCGACGGCCGGTGGCGCGGTACAGCATCTCGCTGACGCTGCCGCAGTCGGGCACCGAGCCGTACCAGGTGGGACACACCCAGTCGGGATTGGTGGCCACGAAGTCCACCCCTCGGTTCAGCAGGATGCAGGCATCCTCCAGCTTTTGAAAGGTCAGCTCGGTGTCAAAGCCCATGCACAGGCAATCGATGTCCTCTTCCAGCCTGTCCACGATGGGCAGACCGCCCTCCCGAAGCTGGCTTTTGAAGGATTCGGTGCCGAAGGCATAGATCTTGTGATGGCTGTGCTTCTGCAGATACAGCACGGTGGCGTTCACCGAGGTGAGGAAGTCCTCTTTTTCGGCGGCAATGCCAAGGCGCCGCAGCTTGTCCACGTAGCTGTTCACGCTTTTGGAGGAGTTGTTGGTGAGGTACATGGCCCGTCCGCCGACGGCCTTCACATGGGCCAGAAAATCCAGTGTTCCGTCAAACAGCTGCTCGTCCAGATAAATCGTGCCGTCCATATCCAACAGGAACAGACGCTTGTCCCGCAACGGGGTCATCGTACCACCTCACTTCCCTGCTTATGATACCTTTTGCCGGCGGGAAAGTCAACAGGCAGCCGACACTTCGGCTGCCCGTCAACGTATGTTTTAGTCAGAAAATGGGATCAGCATCAGCTTTCCCGGCGCCAGTTCCTGTCCGCTCTCCATCTTGTTGGCGGAAAGGATCTGGCCCACCCGGCTGCCGTAGTGCTTGGCGATGGACCAGGGAGTCTCCCCCGGCTCCACCGACCGCAGCACCAGTGTCCCGGCGGGCGGCACCGGGCGACGGAGATTGGGATCCAGCGCGCAGCGGGCCACCTGATCGCAGGTCTGCTCCACCAGCCCCCGGCACTGCAGCAGGGCGGTGAAGCGGACGCGGATGGCGCCGTCCTCCACCTGGGCGGTGAGGTCCCGCCACCCGGCCCGGACGGTGATCTGCTCGGCGTTCACCGGCTCCTCACCGCGCACACGGACGGTATGCTCGACACAGTGCAGCTTGCCCATGGGGCAGCAGTAGACCATCCGCAGGGTATAGACCGCCCCGGGCCATCCACCCTCCTCCACAAAGCCGCGTGCACGGCAGCGGCAATCCACAACGGAGGCCGCGGCCTCCGGGGGCTGGCACAGTTCCTCCGCGAAAACAGTGCGGTCAAAGGTCTTCCACGCCGGGCAGCGCAGCGGCTCCCGGGTGCATTCGGTGACAAAACGGGTGCTGTAGGCGTCCCGCAGCACAGGCAGACGCACCCGCCGCGCCACGCAGACGGTGACGGTGCCGCTCAGGTTGCAGGACAGGGTGGGCGCAGCGCCCTCCAGAAGGGTCACCTGGGACTGCAGCAGCTGATAGTCGGCCACCACGCCGTCCCCCGGCTCCATGCCGTCACACTCCACCACCTGGGAAAAAGGGATGCGGTATTCCTGCTGTCGCAGCTGCCCTTCCCGGAAAAAGACCGCCTGCACGCAGGCGCAACCCCGCAGCATGACCTTTCCGGACAGTATCCGCTGTTCCTCCTGCAGCCATTGGACGGTATGGTGCAGCAGGCTCCCCTGGGGTTCGGTCTGCAGTTCGTCGGCGGCCACCAGCTTTTTCTCGGCCACCGTCCGAACCAGTTCCAGCTCCACGGTGTCGCAGAGAGTCTGCACGTCCTCTTCCCCACTGCCGCCGGCGCTTTCGGTCACCGTCAGGCTGTCCTTGCGGAACAGCTGGACGCAGGCGCCGATCTGGGCCTGCAGCTGCAGCTTTCTGGGGTTGCGGATGAGGGCGTCACAGCGCAGCACCTCCACCCGAAGCTGCACCGGGCTGCCCTCCCGGCAGCCGGGGACGTCCATCTCCAAAGCAAAGGGCACGCTGCCCCGGATGATCTGCCAGCGGCTTTCGTCCTCTTCCTGACAAAGTGCGGTGATGTCCACGGTACCCTCCAGCATCAGCGCATCCTGCCGCAGGGTGCGCTGTTTGATCTGACAGACGGCAAAGGCGGTGAGCACGCTGTACACGTCGGCCTGGGTGTCGGGGACGATAACTTCGGCGGACACCTCCTTTTGGGCGTCGGTTTGGGGCAGCACGGTATATGTTTCATAGCTGTTTCGGATCAGTTCCATGGTCGTTCTCCTTCCGTTGGGCGTTTGTTCCATGGATATGAAAAAAAGAGGTCGGTTAGACCTCTTTTTTATAAGTAGTAGTTACTTCCACAGCTTCTGTGCCGCAACCTCTTCATAGAGCATGCAGTAGCTCTGGTAGCGGGATTTGGCGATCTCGCCCCGTTCCACGGCCTCCCGGACCACGCAGCCGGGTTCCTTGATGTGCCGGCAGTCGCTGAAGCGGCACTGGGCAAAGAACTTATCCAGTTCGGGGAAAAACTGCTGCAGGTTGTCCTTGGTCAGTTTTTCCATGCGGACGGCGTCAAAGGTGGAAAAGCCGGGGGTGTCGGCCACCAGACCGCCGTTTTCCAGCCGCAGCAGTTCCACGTGCCGGGTGGTATGGCGGCCACGGGCGATCTTCTCGCTCATGTCGCCCACCTGCAGGCCGAAACGGCTGTCGATGCGGTTGAGGATGCTGGACTTGCCGATGGCGGAGTTTCCGGTAAAGGCGCTGATCTTGCCGGCCAGCATGGCGGTGATCTCCTCGATGCCCTCGCCGGTGACGGCGCTGGCACGGATCACCGGGAAGCCGGCCTTTTGATAGGCGTCATACAGATCCTCGCTGCCGTGGAGATCGGCCTTGTTCAGCAGGATGATGGGCTGGATGCCCTGATACAGCGCCACCACCGTGACCTTGTCAATGAGGTAGGGATCGGTGACGGGCGGCGCCTGGGAACACAGGATCACCAGTTGGTCGATGTTGGCGATGGCCGGACGGATGAGTCCGTTGCGCCGGGGCAGGCGCTCGGTGATGTAACCGCCGTCGTCGGTGAGCCGCAGTTCCACGTACTCACCGGCGGCAAGCAGATTTTTCTGATGCTTGATCTTCGCGCTGGCGCGGCAGCGAAGGATGGCACCCTCGCAGGCAACGTCATAGTTGCCGCCCACGCCCTTGATCACAACGCCCTGTTTCTTCACTTCCATCAGAACACGATCACTTCCTGCGAGTAGGGCATACGATCCTGGTAGACCTCTACCAGATGTTCGCCTTCCAGCGCGACCAGGGACAGATTGACCGTTTCTTCCTCGTGCCAGTGCTGGCTGTTGTACACGGTCATACCGTCCAACATGACCCAGACCTCCACGAGGCCTTCGCTGTCAATGAGCGGGATGGTGATCTCACGCACCACTTCCACGGGAGGCGGCGGCTCGATACTGATCTTGAAGGACACGACGGTGCCCTTTTCCACCCGGGTATGGGCGCTTACGCTCTGATAGATGACCTGGCCGGGGGTGCCTTCGTACTCCTCATAGGTCACGGGCTCCCAGTTCAGGCCGGCGGCCTCCAGCAGGGTCAGTGCTTCATTTTCCGAACAGCCCATCAGGTCGGGCATATCCACCAGCACCACTTCGGGGCCCTTGCTCACCGTCAGGGTGACGGTATCACCGGCGGTCAGTTCGGTATCGGCGGCCGGGTCGGTGCGCAGCACATAGCCGTTGGGCACTTCGTCATTGAACTCGGGAGTATTCTCCACACAGATGACGCCAAGGCGCTCCAGCTCGATCTTCACCTGACGTGCCTCCTGATTGGCATAGTCCGGCAGGTTGAAGGTCTTGGCGCCGCGGCTGATGTTGACCGTGATGGTGCCGCCCTTTTCGATCTTGCGGCTGTGCTCGGGGGTCTGCTCCAGGATCTTACCGGCGTCCACCGTTTCGTTATAGACGTACTCGCCCTCCACGATGATGAAGTCGGCGTACTGGGGATCGGAAACGACCTGGGAATAATACAGGCCCACCAGATTGGGGGTGTTCAGCTTGGAGTCATCCGTGGTGCCGTAGGGATCCAGCACCGACTTGACGAAATAGCCGGCACCCATACAGAACACCAGCACGGCAAGGATGCTAAACAGGAAGGCTCCGGGCAGGGGCGAACGCTCTTTGCGCTGTTTTTTCTTCTTTTTGGGTTCCTCGGCGGCCTGTTCGGCTTCTTCGGCCTGCTGGACCTCTTCCTTGATCTCCTGCAATTCCTGCTCCTCCTTGCGGCGCTGCTCCTGGGCGCGGTTTTCCGCCTCCAGAATGGCGGTGACCTCACCGGTATTGTGCAGCTTGCGGGTGGCGTCCAGCTCGGAAGGCTGCTCGGTTGCCGCGCCGGTCTCTTCCTTGGCGATGTTCAGTTTGAACTGCTGGGCGTTCTGGAAGGCCTCCAGATCCGCCAGGATCTGGCCGGCGTTGGCGTAACGGCGGGACAGGTTGGGGTTCATGGCCTTCATGGTGATCTCTTCCAGCTGCTCGGGCACATCCTCGGCAAAAATGGAGGGGGGCAGCGCAATGGAATTGATGTGCTGAATGGCGATGGACACGGGGGTATCGCCCTCAAAGGGCAGACGTCCGGTGATCATCTCGTACATGACCACACCCAGAGAATACAGGTCGGTGCGGTTGTCCACAAAGCTGCCCTTGGCCTGCTCGGGAGACACGTAGTGCACCGAGCCGATGGCTTCGCCCTTGCTGTAGGTGTCCTCCTGCTCGGCAAAGTGGGCGATGCCGAAGTCGGCCACCTTCACGGTGCCGTCCCGCAGCAGCATGATGTTGTGGGGCTTGATATCCCGGTGGATGATGTCGTGATCGTGGGCGTGCTCCAGAGCACGGGCGATCTGGGTGGCGAAAATGGTCACTTCCTTGGGAGAAAGCTGACCGCGGCGGCTGAGGTACTCCTTCAGGGTGATGCCGTCGATGAGCTCCATGACGATATAGTCCACGCTGCCCGAACGGGAAACGTCGTAAATGTTGACGATGTTGGGATGGGACAGCATGGCGACAGCCTGTGCTTCGTCGTGGAACTGGCGGCAGAACTGCTGGTCGGAGGCGAACTCCTTCCGCAGGATCTTCACCGCGACATAGCGGTTCAGGCGGTGGCATTTGGCCTTATAGACCACGGCGGTGCCACCCACGCCGATGATCTCCATCAATTCGTAGCGATTATCCAGCATTGTTCCGATGTACTGATCCATGGTGACACCTCCTTTTAAAATTCGATAAGTACAATGGTGATGTTATCCCGGCCGCCGCGGCTTTTGGCCATTTCCAGCAGACGGGCGCAGGCGGTCTCGGGTTGTTCCGCCTGAAAGACTTCGTAATAGATCTCCGGCTCGGTGACCTCACGGATGAGACCGTCACTGCACATAAGCAGGAAGTTGCCCGGCTTGACGGTCTCGCTGAAGATGTCACACTGCACGGTGGCGTCGGCACCCATGGCACGGGTGATCACGTTGCGGCTGGGGTGGCGGCTGGCCTGATAGGGCGTCAGGTCGCCCCGTTTCATCAGTTCCGAGACCAGCGAGTGATCCTCGGTGATCTGCCGCATACCGGTCTCATCCAGGAAGTAGGCCCGACTGTCGCCCACGTTGCCCACCAGCATCTGACCGTCACCGCAGATGGCGGTGACCATGGTGGTGCCCATGCCGGTATAATCGGGATTGGCCCGGGAAGCGTCGTAGACCACTTCATTGGCCTGGGTATAGGCCTCCAGCAGACGGGCTTTGAACTCCGCCGGGGCAAACCGCTCTTTCCAGCAGTTATCAATGTTCTGCAGACAGGCGTCGGCGGCAAGGCCGGAGGCGACTTCGCCGGCGGCGGCGCCGCCCATGCCGTCACACACCAGAAACAGGCCCCGGCCGGTCTGGGTGTCGTATTCCATGCGGAAGGTGTCCTGGTTGATCTCCCGGACAACGCCCACATCGGTCATTCCCCATGCTCTCACTGGGACACCTCCTTATTGCGCTGCCGACGGAGCTGGCCGCAGGAGGCGGAAATATCGCCGCCCAGGCTGCGCCGCACGGTGGCGTTCAGTCCGTTGCGGATGAGTTCATTCTGGAACCAGCGGAGATTTTCCTTGGTGGAAGGCACCAGCGGAGAGCCTTCCACGTGGTTCAGGGGGATGAGGTTCACGTGGCAGTTGAAGCCCTTCAGCATACGGATGAGCTCCCGGGCACACTCCTTGGTATCGGTGACGTCCCGGATCATGGCGTACTCAAAGGAGATACGGCGGCCGGTGGTCTTGAAATACCGGCGGCAGGCAGGGATCAGCTCGTCCAGGCTGTACCGGCGGTTCACCGGCATGATGGTGGAACGGATCTCGTTGGTGGGAGCGTGGAGGGAGATGGACAGGGTCAGCTGCAGCTTGAGCTGGGCCAGCTCGTCGATCTTGGGCACCAGACCGCAGGTGGACAGAGAGATGTGGCGCATACCGATGTTGACGCCGTCGGCATGGCTCACCAGTTTGAGGAACTGGATGACGTTGTCATAGTTGTCCAGAGGTTCGCCGGTGCCCATGAGCACGATGTTGGACACCCGTCTGCCGCTGTCCTTCTGGGCGAAGAGGATCTCGTCCAAGATCTCGGCAGGGGTGAGGTTGCGGCTGCGGGCAGGGTCAAAGGAAGCGCAGAACACGCAGCCCATCTTGCAGCCCGCCTGGGTAGACAGGCAGATGCTGTTGCCGTGCTCGTACTTCATCAGCACGGTCTCGATGCTGTTGCCGTCGGACAGGCCGAACAGGTATTTGATGGTGCCGTCCTGCTGGGACACCTGCTTGCGCAGGATCTCCGGCTTGGAGATGAAGCACTTCTCTTCCAGTTTGGCGCGCAGGGCTTTGGAGATGTCACTCATCTCGTCAAAGGAAGTGACACCTTGATGCAGCCATTTGAAGATCTGCTTGGCACGGTATTTGGGTTCTCCCATCTCTGCCAGAAGCTGTTCCAGTTCCTGGGGCAGCAGGGATTTGATACAAATTTTCTCTTCCATATCAGCCTCGTACTTTTACGATTTTTGCCATAAAAAAGCCGTCGGTGCCGTGGACGTGGGGCCAGAGGGTCAGCATGCCCTCCTCCACCCTGCCGATGCCCGGCAGGTCAAAGGGCTCCAGAGCAAAGTCGGGGTGGTCGGTCAGGAACCGCTCCACCACAGCCTCGTTTTCCTCCCGCAGAACGGTGCAGGTGGAATAGACCAGCCGTCCGCCGGGTTTGAGGTACTTTCCGGCATTTTCCAGAATGGCCAGCTGCAGGGGCGGCAGGACCTTGATGTGGTCGCCGTCCTTGTAGCGGACGTCGGGTTTCTTGCGGATGACGCCCATACCCGAACAGGGCACATCGCACACGATGGCGTCGGCACGGCCCGCCAGGGCCTCCCGGTACACCGACGCGTCGGAGGGCACGGTGTCCAGACAGGTGATGCCGTAGGTTCCGGCGTTTTGGGCGATGAGATCGCTCTTATGGGGATGGATGTCCATGGACAGCAGGCTGCCCCGGTCCTCCATCATCTGTGCCGCCAGCATGGACTTTCCGCCGGGAGCGGCGCACAGATCGAACACCGTGTCACCGGGACGGGGGCCGAGGGCCTCCACGCACAGCTGGCTTGCAACGTCCTGGATGTAAAACAGGCCCTGCCGCAGGGACTCGTCCTGCAGCACGCCTTTCATAGTTTCAAAAATGATGGCGTTTGCCAGATGGGGATGGGGATTTGCCGAGATCTCCTTTTCGGCAAACCGGGCCAGCAGCGCCTCCCGGGTGGTTTTTAGGGTGTTTACCCGGGCGGTGACGGGCGCCGGGGCGTTGTTCGCCCGCAGGAGCGCTTCACAGCCGTCGAAGCCAAGGCGCTTGCGCATCTTGCCGGCGAACCACTTGGGATGACTGTAGCGCACCGACAGGTATTCCAGCTCGTCCTCCCGGGGAACTTCGGGCAGGGCATCCAGACTGCGCTGCAGCGCCCGCAGAACGCCGTTGGCATAGCCCGCGGCACCGGCGTTGGCGTGCTTTTTCACCAGTTCCACCGACTCGTTGACGGCGGCGCTGTGGGGGATGCGGGTGAGGAACACCAGCTGATAGGCACCCAAACGCAGGGCATCCAGCACCTGGGGAGTGATCTTCTCCAAAGGACGGGCAGAAAAGCGGCTCAGCAGAAAGTCCAGATAGGCACGGTTCTGCAGCACGCCGTATGTAAGGTTGGAGGCCAGCGCGGCCTCCTCCGCCCGCAGATCGGCGCAGGCTTTTTTGAGGTACAGATCGGGCCAGGCGCTCTCCCGCCGATAGGAGATCAGCGCCCGCAGGGCAACTTCTCGCGCGTTCAGCATATCAGTCTCTCCGGTTGCCGCGTTTGGCGATCATCACCAGGCGCAAAAGCTGCGCCAGCGCCTGTGCCAGAGCGGCCACATAGGTCATCGCGGCGGCACGCAGCACCTTGCCGGCGCCGTCCAGCTGTTCTTCCTTCAGATAGCCCGAAGCGCCCAGAGCGTCCAGGGCACGGTTGGAGGCGTTGAACTCCACCGGCAGGGTCACCAGCTGAAAGGCCACCACGGCGCAGAACAGCAGCACGCCGGCCATGGCCAGCGTCTCGCTGCCCAGAAGCACGCCGATGACCAGCAGAGGCCAGGACAGGTAAGAGCCGATGTTGGTGACGGGGATGATGGCGGTGCGCACCTTGATGGGGCCATAGCCCTGGGCGTACTGCACGGCGTGGCCGGCCTCGTGAGCGGCAACGCCCACCGCCGCCACCGAGGTGACGTTATAAACGCCTTTGGACAGGCTGATGGTATTGGTTCTGGGGTCAAAGTGATCGGTAAGCTCCCCGGCGACGGGACGGATGTCCACACCGGTGACGCCGTTCATTTCCAGCACCATGCGGGCGGCCTCGGCACCGGTCAGCCCGGCAAACACCTGGGAGTACTGGGCATAGGTGCTCTTCACACGGTTCTGGGCCCACAGGGCGAACAAAATGGCGGGAAGCAGGATCAGATAGGTGGTATCAAAATACATTTCTACACCTCTTTCGCTGGTTTAGACCGGGAAAAGGGGAAAAAGTTCGCTTTTCAGCAGAATTTTTCCTCCAACAGGGCGGCATGGCCCCGGAAGAAGGCATCGGCGGGCATCTTCTTGCCGCCGGCGCCCTGCACGGTGCCGATGCGGACGGCACCTTCGCCGCAGGCCACCACGATGCCCTTTTTATCGTTCTTCACGATGGCGCCGGGCGTGCCGCAGGCACCTTCCGCCTGTTCCAAGGATGCCCCGAACAGCTTCATTTTATCACCGCCCAGGGTGGCAAAGGCACCGGGCGCGGGATCGTAGGCACGGATGGCGCAGGAAACCTCTTTGGCGGACTTGGTGAAATCGATCTTGCAGTCGGCGGTCTGGATCATGGGTGCGTAGGTAAAGCCGGTCTCGGGCTGGGGCTCGCCCTTCAGTTCGCCCTGTTCCAGCAGTTCCAGTGCCTTGACGATGGCCTCGCCGCCGATCTTCGCCAGACGGTCGTGGAGGCTGCCGCAGCTTTCATCGGGCAGCATATCGGTGGCCACGGGCAGCAGCATATCGCCGGTGTCCAGACCGGCATCCATCTGCATGATGGTGACGCCTGCCTCGGTCTCACCGTGGAGGATGCAGGCGTTGATGGGGCTGGCGCCCCGGTACTTGGGCAGCAGAGAGGCGTGGATGTTCAGGCAGCCGTACTTGGGGATATCCAGCACGGCCTGTGGCAGGATGCGGCCGTAAGCGGCCACCACGATGACCTCGGGAGCCATATCCCGCAGTTCCTGCTGTGTGTCCTCGCCCCGAAGATTTTTGGGCTGGTACACGGGGATGCCGTATTCCAGAGCCTTGACCTTCACGGGAGGAGGCAGCATCTTCATGCCGCGGTTCTTGGGGGTATCCATGCGGGTGTAAACACCCACGATGTCATGACCGGCCTCGTGCAGCGCCTCCAGAGCGGCTACCGCGAAGTCGGGGGTTCCCATAAAGACAATTCTCATTCGTCCTCACCCTCGTAATCGTCGTCATCCTCGGCGAAATCGCTGGGATCCAGATACTCGCTCACCAGTTCGGTGTAGAGATGACCGTCCAGATGGTCGATCTCATGGCAGAACGCGCGGGCGGTGAAGCCTTCGGCGGTGCGCTCATGCCATTCGCCGTGGCGGTCCTGGAACTTGACGGTCACCTGCATGGGGCGCTTGACCATGCCGTACTTGCCGGGCACGGACAGGCAGCCTTCGGCACCGTCCTGCTCGCCCTCACGGGCGATGATCTCGGGGTTGATGATCTCCAGGAAGCTTTCGTCCTCCACCATCACCAGAGCCAGGCGGCGCAGGATGCCCACCTGGGGAGCGGCCAGACCGGCGCCGTGGGCGTCGATGAGGGTGTCGTGCATATCCTCCAGCAGGGCGAACAGGCGGTCATTGAAATCGGTAACGGGACGGCACTTCTTGTTCAGAATGTCGTCGCCAACTTTGACGATGTTGCGGATAGCCATAATTGGTTCCTCCTTATAAATAATATGGGTCGATATCAGCAGAAACGGTCAGTGTTCTGCTGCCGGGCCAGCGGTCATAGGCCGCCAGCATCCGGGACACCAGGGCACGGCTGTTGCCGGTGGCACGGCCCCGGAAAGAGACGGTGTAATAAAAGCGCTTGTTGAGCTTCGCGATGGGCGCGGGGGCAGGGCCCAGCACGTGAGGTTCCACGTCGGGCGTTTTGGGCAGCTGGGCGGCCAGCGCGTCGGCAAAGACCCGGGCGGCCTGCTGCACGGCCCGTTCGTCGGTGCCGCCGAAGCGGAACACGAACTGGTTGGCAAAGGGCGGCGCCTTGAGGGCCTGCCGGGTGACGATCTCCTGGGCAAAGAAGGCGTCGTAATCCTGCCTTGCGGCGGCTTCGATCACCGGATGCTCGGGGGTGTAGGTCTGGATCACCGCGCGTCCGGGCTTGTCCCGCCGTCCGGCACGGCCAACCACCTGCGCCAGCAGGGAGAAGGTGCGCTCGGGGGCGTGATAGTCGCCGCAGTACAGGGACAGATCAGCCTCCAGCACGCCCACCAGGGTGACGTTGTCGAAGTCAAGGCCCTTGGCCACCATCTGGGTGCCCAAAAGGATGTCGGCCTTGCCCCTGGCAAAGCTGTCCAGCAGCTTTTCGTGGGTGGCACGGCCCTCGGTGGTGTCGGCGTCCATCCGCAGG
The DNA here is from genome assembly GCA_017559995.1 of Clostridia bacterium. GTDB lineage: Bacteria > Bacillota > Clostridia > Oscillospirales > Butyricicoccaceae > UBA4644. Next base: position 48,914 of record JAFYPP010000042.1, read on the forward strand.
ATGCGGGCGTCGGGCAGCAGCTCCCGCAGCTCGTCCTCGATGCTTTGGGTGCCCGAGCCGATGAGTTTGAGGTGGGGGCCGCCGCATTGGGGACAGGTTTCATGCATGGGCTGGGAAAATCCGCAGTGGTGGCACATGAGCCGCCCGTTGCGGCTGTGATAGGTCAGCGCCACCGAGCAGTTTTCGCAGACGGGAATGTGTCCGCAGTCCACGCAGGCCGCCATGCGGGCGCTGCCCCGGCGGTTGATGAACAGAATGGACTGCTCTCCCCTGTCGAGGTTCAGCCGCAGTTCTTCCAGCAGCCGGGGGCTGATACGGGACGGGTCGCCCTGCCGCAGCTGACCGCGCATATCGGCCAGGACGGTCTGGGGCAAGGGGATATTCTGATACCGCTGGGGCAGGGTCAGCAGATGATACTTCCCTTCCCGGGCGGCGTGGTAGCTTTCAACGGAAGGTGTGGCAGAACCCAGGACCAGCAGACACTTGTCCTGCGCCGCCCGGTATTTTGCCACGTCCCGGGCGTGGTAACGGGGATCGGACTCCGACTTGTAGGTGGGTTCCTGTTCCTCGTCGATGATGATGCAGCCCAGATCGGTCAGGGGGGCGAACACCGCGGTGCGGGTGCCGATGACCACCCGGGCACGGCCGGCCTGGATGCGGCAGTATTCGTCGTACCGCTGGGCGGCGGTGAGACCGCTGTGCATGACGGCCACCTCGTCCCGGAAATGCAGCCGGAACTTGTGGAGCATCTGGGGGGTCAGGGCGATCTCGGGCACCAGCAGGATGGCGTCCCTTCCCCGGGCCAGGGTCTCACGGATCAGGCGGATATAGACCTCGGTCTTTCCGCTGCCGGTGACGCCGTACAGCAGCGCCGCTTCGGGGGCGCCGGTCTTTTGCAGGGTCAGCAGCCGGTCAAGGGCCGCCTGCTGGCTGGGGTTGAGGGTGATCTCCCCGGCCTGTTCGGTTTTGCCCAGGCGGGGCATACGGCTGACCTGTACCGGCTCGGACACCAGCACGCCCAGAGTCACCAGACGGCGAATGAGGGCAGGGCCTACGCCGGTGAGATAGCACACCTCTTTTTCGGGCAGCTGACCGGCCTGATGGATGACCCGCAGGACGGCTTCCCGTTTTTCCTTGAGGGCGCCTTTGCCGATGAGGCCCAGGGCCTGCTCCAACGGATGGGCAAGGCGCACCATGGTGATCTTTTTTTCCCGCACGGACTGCTGAAACTGCTGCCGCAGGGCGAGATGGCCGGACTTTACCAGCTGGGCCAGTTCCTTTTTGCAGGTCTCCACGCCCAGAAGTTTGGCGATCTCAGGTGCGGTCAGCGGCTTTCCGGCGGCGCTTACCCCGTCAAAGACGGTGCGTTTTTTACCGGTCAGGCCGTCGGGCGGGGTCTCCCCCACTTCGTAGGTTTCGGCTTTGCGGTTCCAGACTCCGGGGGGAAAGAGGGCGTTGGCCGCCTGAAAAAAGGTGCAGAAATACCGCCGGCACATCCACAGCGCCAGCGCCTTCTGCTCTGTCGAGAGCACAACGTCATCGTCAAACACGTGGGCCAGCGCCTTGAGCTGACGGGGCTGGTCGGCCTCGGTCAGTTCCAGGATGATGCCCTCGGTCTTGCGATTTCCCGCGCCGAAAGGTACGATCACGCGCTGCCCTTCCCGGAGGTTTTCCCGCCAGACGGAGGGCACGCTATAATCATAGGGGCGGTCTATGGAATAGACCGCCGCCGCTACCGCTACGCGGGCGACCAGAGTCTGCCCGTTCATCACGGATTATTCTTCGATGGTGACCACAGGCACGTCGTTGGCCTGCACTTTGGTAGTGTTGACGATCTTGCCGGAGATGATGTCGTCCAGAGCCAGACGGACGGGCTTTTCGGTGAGCTTGATCTCGTTCAGCTCGGCGTTCTCGGCGATCTCACGGGCGCACTTGGCGGCCACGTTCACCAGCAGATAGCGGTTGTCTACCTTTTCCAGCAGTTCGGTCATAGAAGGATGCAGCATAGTTTTTTCTCCTTTATCTCAATCAAAATATTATGTTCAGTTCAGGGTAAAATCCAGATTTTCCCGCAGGCAGCGGCAGGACAGCATGATGGCACGCAGCCGGTCGGCGGCGGCATCCACCTCGTCGTTGACCACGATGAAGCGGAACTCATCCATATGGGCGCATTCCTGACGGGCGATGGCCAGACGGTTTTGGATGACCTCTTCGGTCTCGGTGCCGCGGCCGCGGAGACGGCGCTCCAGCTCCTCGAAAGACGGGGGCGCGATAAACACCAGAACGGCCTTGGGCAGGCGCTTTTTCACCTGCAGGGCGCCCTGGAGCTCGATCTCCAGGATCACGTCGTGGCCCTGCTCCAGATGCTCCTCCACAGGGTCCAGAGGGGTGCCGTAGTAGTTGCCGTTGTACTGGGCATATTCCAGAAAGCGGTCGTTTGCGATCAGTTCCTCAAACCGCTCATGGGTCATGAAGTGATAATGGACGCCGTCCACCTCCTTAACGCGGGGCTGGCGGGTGGTGGCGGACACCGAGAAGTACAGGCCCTCCAGCGACTGGATGACCTCCTTGAGAACGGTGCCTTTACCGGCGCCGCTGGGGCCGGTGATCACGAACAGTGTGCCTTTGTTATTCATCGGAATCCTCCTCTTCGGCGGCGGCTTCATACTCGGAGCTCAAACGGTTAGCGATGGTTTCCGGCTGGATGGGCGACAGGATCACGTGATCGGAGTCGGTGACCAGCACGCTGCGGCTGCGTCGGCCGTAGGTGGCGTCGATGAGCATATTGCTTTCCTTGGCCTTGGAGATGATACGGCGGATGGGCGCGGACTCGGGGCTGACGATGGCCACCAGACGGTTGGCCGACACCATGTTGCCGAAGCCAATGTTGATGACTTTCATACCTACTCCTTACTCCAGGTTCTGGATCTGCTCACGGATCTTTTCGATCTCGGCCTTCATATCCACCACGGTCTTGGCGATCTGGAAATCGTTGGCCTTGGAACCGATGGTGTTGGTCTCACGGTTCATTTCCTGCACCAGGAAGTCCAGCTTGCGGCCGATGGCGCTGGGGCTCTTCAGCATGGTATCCAGCTGGGACAGGTGGGAGCGCAGGCGGACGATCTCCTCGGTGACGTTGACCTTATCGGCGTACAGGGCGGCCTCCTGCAGGATGCGCTGCTGGGCCAGCTCGGAGCCGTCCAGGATCTCGTTCATGCGGGCGGCGATGCGGGCACGGTATTCCTCCACACAGTCGGGAGAACGGCCTTCCACGAAGTCCACCGACTTGGAGATGAGGCCGGCACGGTAGATGACGTCCTCCACCAGGCGGGCGCCTTCCTTCTCACGCATGGCGTTGTATTCCTCCAGAGCCTGGGCCAGGACGGCGGAAACCTCGGCCTTCAGCTGGTCGGCGTCGGCTTCTTCCTTGTTCTGCTCCATGGCGTCGGGCAGCCGCAGCAGGGACAGGGCGGAGACCTCATCGGACAGGCCGTAGGTCTCGGACACCTTTTTGATGGCATCCACATAGCCCTGGATGACGGCCATATTGGGGGTCACCTTGATATCGGCGCCCTCTTTGGCACGGACGGACACGAAGATGTCCACCTTGCCGCGGGCGATGGCAGCCTGGGCCTGCTTGGAGACCATATCCTCCAGATAACCGTAGATGCGGGGTACTTTGATGTTCAGATCCAGGTAACGGTGGTTGACGGAACGCAGTTCCACCGTGATCTCCCGGAGATCGTTTTCCACTTTCACGCGGCCGTAGCCGGTCATGCTTTTCAGCAACTGAATCACTTCCTAACTTATTCCAGCACTTCCACGATGTTGAAGCGCATTTCCTTGTTGTTCTTTTTCATGCTGCGGGACACGTACATACAGACGAGAATGCCGGCCACGAAGGCGATGCCTCCGGCGGCCATGCGGGTGTTCTCTCCACCGGGCATGAGGAAATAGCCCAGAAAAAACAGCACCAGCGGCATAAGATACAGCATGGCTGCCAGTTTGAGGACACGGTTGGTATCGCTGCTGACGATGACTTCGTCACCCTTCCGGGCGCCCACGAAATTGTCGGCGTCCACCATGACGATCTCATCGGGGTGGGGGCAGCCGTGACAGGTATGGCAGTCACCGCTGCAGGCCGATTTCCGTTTGACGGCCACACGGGCCACCGTTTCGCTGACGATTCGGATCACTTGTGCTCGCTGTTCCATATAACTCCTCGCTTTATTCTTGTTCAATGGGTGCGTAGCGGGCCATGATGGCCTCGGCCACGCGGATGCCGTCCACGGCAGCGGACATGATGCCGCCGGCATAACCGGCGCCCTCGCCGCAGGGGATCAATCCCTGCACCGTCAGGCTGTACAGGTCGTCGCCGCGGGTGATGCGCACCGGCGAGGACGTTCTGGTCTCCACACCGGTAAACACCGTGTCGGCAGCGTCGTAACCCCGCAGCTTGCGGCCAAACCGGGGCATGGCACGGCGCAGCATACCGCAGACCTGCTCGGGCAGCACGTCATCCAGCGCGCGGAACTGCCATCCCCGGGGATAGGTGGGGGTGACACGGCCCAACTTGGTGGACACACGGCCTTCGGCAAAATCGCCCCACAGCTGAACGGGGGCCTGATAATCCCTGCCGCCAAGCGCGAAGGCGGTCCGCTCCAGCTTCCGCTGGAAGGCGATGCCGTCCAGGGGATCGGTGCCGAAATCTTCGGGGCCCACGGATACCACCAGTGCGGCATTGGCGTTTTTGCCGGCACGGGCGTGATAGCTCATGCCGTTGGTGACCACACCGCCGCTTTCGCTGGCAGCGGCCACCACTTCGCCGCCGGGGCACATACAGAAGGAATAGCAGCCACGGTCGCCCTCCCGATGGGACAGGGCGTATTCACCGGCGGGCAGGCCGGGGATTCCCAGATATTTTCCGTACAGGGCACGGTCGATGTCCTCCTGCAGATGCTCGGCACGGACACCCACCGAGAAGGGCTTGGCCTGCAGCCAGACGCCCTGTTCCTTCAGGGTGAAAAAGCTGTCACGGGCGCTGTGGCCGATGGCAAGCACCGCCACGTCGCAGGGCAGCTCTTCCCCTTCCAGTTTGAGTCCGCGCAGGCGGTTTTCCCGCAGCAGAAGGCCTTTGGCCTGGGTCTCAAAGCGAACGGTGCCGCCCAGGGCTTCCACTTCCCTGCGCATGGACACCACGATGTCCTTCAGCAGGTCGGTGCCGATATGGGGCTTGGCCGCCTGCAGCGCGTCATGGGGCGCGCCGTGTTCTTCCAGCAGCTGCAGCACCAGTTCACAGCGGTTGTCGCCGATGCGGGTGGTGAGCTTGCCGTCGGAATAGGCGCCGGCGCCGCCCTCACCGAACTGGATGTTGGAACGTTCATCCAGGCTGCCGCCGTCGAAGAAGGCCTTCACGTCCCGGTCACGCTTGTCCATGGCCGAGCCACGCTCCAGCACCACCGGCCGGTAGCCGTTTTTGGCCAGGATCAGGGCGGCAAAGATGCCCGCCGGGCCGAAGCCCACGATGGCGGGAGGCGCGCTCAAGCGTTCCCTGCCGGTGGGCACCGGCATCACCGCCGTGGCCCGCAGCTTCACGTGGGGGTCGTTTTGCTTTTGCACAAAGGTGGCCTCATCGCCGTTGAGCTGAAGTTCCACCGAACAGATGGCCTTCAGGTCTCCGTGGCGCAGGTCCAGCGACTGCTTGTGCAGGCAGCCCCGCAGGATGCTGTCAGAGCTCAGCCGCAATTTCTTCCTTGCGGCAGTCAAGGCTTCCTCCTCCGAAAACGGAAAAGGAAGCCTGACGTCAGAAATCAAAATACTCATGATTGTTAAGGCTGGGCAGGCTCGGTAGGCGCTGCCGGATCGACGGGTTGGGTAGGCTCGGTGGCGTCGGGATCCACCGGCGTGTCGGGATCCACGGGAGGATTGAGGGCGTTGTCCAGCGCCTCCTGGGTCACCAGCACCTTGACGTTGGCGCTCTGGGAAATATAGATCTCCTTGTTGGTCATGGTCACCTGACAGGGCAGGGTGTTTTCGCCCGCATGCAGCTCTTCCAGATCGTAGATCAGTTCCATCTGCAGGTCGGCGGTGCGCAGGCGCTGCAGCACATCGGAGGGACCGAACAGGCGGTAGGTCATCACCTGGTTGGGATAGACGAACAGCTCGTTTTTGGGCAGATCGTTTTCATCCAGCATGATGTTCTTCCAATCGTAGCCGTCCACCGACAGCGTGATGGTGGCGTACTGCTGCTGGCCCTTGGCCACGGAAACGCCATTGGGCGGCAGGATGACCCGCTTGAACTGTATGACACCGTTGCGCACCACGTCATCCAGATCGATGGTGCCCAGATTGATCTGGTTCAGTTCGGCCATGACCTCGGGATCGCCCGACATGGTGATGGCGGCAGGTTCGATGGAAACCTCCACAGCGGAGGCCTTGAGGTATTCGCTGTCATCCAGTTCCACCGTCAGCGGCACGTTGCTGTCGCCCTGCAGCTGCAGAGACAGGGTGGTGGAAGGCGTATCGGGGGCCAGATGGGCGTTGGTGACCTCTTCCCCGTTGGCATCCAGCAGGCGGTAGGTCACGTTGGTCTGCAGAGAGGCGGTCAGGCCGGTGACGTCATAAACCACCTCGGCGGTCTTGATCTGCCGGAGAATGGTCTCGGGGCCACGGACCACGATGGCGTCGGGGCTGGCGGTGTATTCATCCACCTTCAGGCTGTCGCCGGGCTCGCCCTGCAGCTTGATCGTCACAGGCACCGACGTGGTGCTCATGCGGTCGATGACCACGGTGAGCTTCTGGGGCTTTTTATCCACGATGCTGACACCGTCGCTCTTATAGCGGCTGGGGTCCACCAGATAGGTCAGTTCATACTCACCGGGTTCGGTGATGTGGTACAGCTCGGCGGTACCGGTCAGCAGCGAGGGATCGTTCAGCAGGTTGAGCACGTCGCCGCGGGTACTTTCCACCGTGACGTTGACCTTGTTGTTGGCACCCGCCAGGATCACCAGACCCTTGTCGGTGAGGTCGCTGACGCCCTGCAGCAGCACGGGCACGCCGACGATGTCTTCCTTGGCGGGCTTCTCGTTGGTGCTCATGACGTATGCCCACAGCAGCAGGGCCATCAGCAGAGAGGTCGCCTTCAGCAGCACGTCATTGTCCTTGACCCATTTCACAAACTTGTTGTTCTTCTCGTTCATTTGGAGATCAACCCCCTCACCCGATCCGCCAGTGTGGGCTTCTGTTCCTCTTCCTCGGGCAGCAGCTTGGCGATGAGCAGGCGCTCCAGAGCCTCGGGCGCCAGATGCCGCTTGAGGATGCCGCCCTCAGCCAGGGAGATGCCGCCGGTCTCTTCGGAAACGATGACCGACAGGGAGTCGAAGTTTTCGCTCTGGCCCAGGCCGGCACGGTGGCGGGTACCCAGGTCCTTGCTGATGTTCTGCTTGCCGGACAGGGGCAGGATACAGCCGGCGGCGGCGATGCGGCCGTCGGCGATGATGACGGCGCCGTCATGGAGAGGCGCCTTGTTGAAAAACAGGTTCTTCAACAGCTCGGCGTTCACATCGGCGTTGATGGTGGTGCCGGTGTTGATGATATGCTGGAGAGAGTCATTCCGCTGGAACACGATGAGGGCGCCGGTCTTGGTCCAGGACATGGCGCTGACGGCCTCTACGGTCTGCAGGATGGCGGCGTCGCTGGTCTTGTTCTCCTGACCGCGAAGCAGACCCAGCAGTCCGCTGAGCCGCTGACTGCCGAACTGCTCCAGCATTTTGCGGAGCTCGGGCTGGAAGATGATGACAAGGGCCAGAATTCCCACCTGCATGACGCTTTCCAGCAGGAAGGTGATGGCGTTAAGCTGCAGAACATCGGCAAGCAGGGTGGCACCCACCAGCAGCACGAGGCCCTGGAACAGTTTCTGCGCGTTGGTGTTGCGCAAAAAGCGCATGATTTTGTAAAACAAAAAGGCCACCAGCAGGATATCGATGATATCCCAGGGCTTGACCATTCTTGCATTGTTGATGATCGCTTGTAACATCTTTCCGCCGCTTCCTTTTGATAGTTATATATTAAAATATATATTACCAAAAAGCCGTGATTTTTTCAATAGCGGACGGTGTTGTTTTTTCTTTGTTTACAGGCATTTTACCAGTTTTGTGACGCAGTCCGCCAGCCCCCGGACATCGCACGCCGTACTGAAGGCGGAAAGGCTTGCCCGGACGGTGCCGCAGGGCAGCGTTCCGGCACTTTCGTGGGCCAGCGGCGCGCAGTGCAGACCGCAGCGGACGCAGATCCCTTCCCGCGCCAAAAACGCTCCCACCGTTTCGGGATCGGCCTTTTCCGCGCGGAAGGACAGCACGCCGCTCTGCGCCGTTTCGCTGTGCCAGCAGGTGATGCCGGGCAGGCCGGAGAGCCGCGCGGCAAGTTGCCGGCAGAGGGCCTCTTCCCTGCCCCGGATCTCTTCCCGATGGGCGGCGACGAACCGCAGGCCCTCTGTCAAACCGGCGATGCCGGGCACGTTGAGCGTGCCGCTTTCCAGCCCGTCGGGCAGCCAGTCGGGCTGGCGTTTTTCCAGTGAGGCACTGCCCGTGCCGCCCTGGATCAAACTGTAAAGTTCCTTTTCTTTACAGCACAGTAAAATCCCGGTCCCCTGTGGCCCGTATAGGCCCTTGTGTCCGGGCATACAGACGAAGGCAACGGCCCGCAGCCGGGAGACATCCAGCGGCAAAACGCCCGCCGATTGGGAGGCGTCCACGATCAGCGGAACGCCCCGCTGGGCGCACAGGTCGTCGATCTCTTCCAGCGGCGTGACGCTGCCGAATACGTTGGAAACGTGGTTGACGATGACGCAGCGGGTGTCCGGGCGCAGGGCCTGGGCCACCGCCACACAGGCGGCGATGCGGTCAAACAGCGGCCACTTCGCCACCGTGTAGGTGACTCCCTTTTCCGCCAGATGCTCCAGCGGCCGCACCACCGAATTGTGCTCGTAGCCGGTGATGACGGCGTGCCCGCCCCTGCGCAGAAGGCTTTGGATGGCGATATTCAGGCCGTGGGTGGCGTTCATAGTGAATACCACCCGTTCCGGCTGGGCCAGCCCAAAAAAGCCGGCCGCCGCTTCCCGGCAGTCATAGACCACCTGGGCGGCCCGCATAGCGGCCCGATGCCCCGAACGGCCCGGATTGCCGCATTCCGTCATGGCGCGGGCCATGGCCTGCCGTACCGAATCGGGCTTTTGCAGGGTGGTGGCGGCGGCATCCAGATAGATCACGGCGACACCTCCCGCCAGGCGCCGTTGCTGCCCACATAAACCCCCAAGGGCTTTCGGCTGGTCTTGGCCAGCAATGCCAGAGCCGCTTCCCGGCTGCGGTCGGATATTATCAGCCCGTAGGCGCAGGAGCCCCTTCCAAGGCTGACAGGCGGCTTGACCAGAGCCGCCGAAAGACCGCCCCGCTGCAGTACGGCACCGGCGGTCTGGGCATGGGTGAGAGAATGAAAAACGATCAGACAGCTCACAGGATGAACACTTCCCTTCGGTACATCCTATGCGCCGTCTGATCGACGGGTTCAATCTTTTTCAATGAGGCAGACGGCGTGCACCGCCATGCCCTCGCCGGTGCCGGTGAAGCCGAGGCCTTCCTCGGTCTTGCCTTTCACCGAAACCTGGGACACTTCCAGTCCCAGGACCCGGGCGATGTTCTCCCGCATCCGCGGCACGTGGGGCAGCAGCTTGGGACGCTGGGCCACCACGGTAGAATCGATGTTGACCACACGCCAGCCCTGCTCCCGCAGTTCCCTGCCGCAGGCCTCCAGCAGCTTCAGGCTGTCGGCGCCTTTCCAGCGGGGATCGGTGTCGGGAAAATGGCTGCCGATGTCCCCCAGCGCGGCAGCGCCGAACAGGGCGTCGGTGACGGCGTGCAGCAGCACGTCGGCGTCACTGTGGCCCAAAAGGCCCTTTTCAAAGGGGATGTCCACACCGCCCAAAATGAGTTTTCTTCCCTCCACCAGACGGTGGACGTCATAGCCGTAACCAACCCGGATCATCGGTGCTTCCTCCCTTCCAGAATAGCCGCCCCGTACACCAGATCGGCGGGGGTGGTGATTTTGATGTTTTCAAAGGAGCCCTCGGTGATCACCGGCCGGGCGCCCATGCGCTCCAGAGCGGCGCATTCGTCGGTGACGGTGACGCCGGCCTCCATGGCGCTTTGCAGGGCGGCGGTGAGCAGGGCCTTGTCGGCCACCTGGGGGGTCTGCATAGCCCGCAGCATCTCCCGGTCCACCGTGCGTTCGATGTGGCCGTCCTTCTGCACTTCCTTGATGGTATCGTGAACAGCAATACCTGCGGCGGCACAGGTGTGAAGGAAGGCACCTTCACAGGCACGCTGCACGACCTCCGGCGTCACCAGCGGTCGGGCGCCGTCGTGAACGGCCAGATATTTCGCTTTGGGCGAGGCCTCCAGCGCGGCTTTGTAAACGCTCTCCTGACGGGTGTCGCCGCCCCTGACCACCTTGGTCAGCTTGGTGACACCAAGCTGTTTGCCCAACTCGGCGTAGGTCAGCAGGTTGTCCTCCGAGGCGGCCACCACGATCTCCCGAATGATGTCGCAGGCCTCCAGCGCCAGCAGGGTGCGGCCCAGCACGGGCACACCGTCCAGCTCCATCAGCAGCTTGTTGCCGCCGCCCATCCTGCGGGACGAGCCGGCAGCCGGGATGATGGCCGTCACAAAGGGCGGCTGCTTGCTCTTTTTTCCAAACAACATGGTATCCTCCAGTTCTATGTCAGCGCTGCCCGCAGCAGATTTTCGGCCTCCTGGCGGGTACAGGCCAGTGCCACCGACAGCTCGCTGATCAGGATCTGCCGCGCGGTGGTCAGCATCTTTTGCTCGCCGGTGGACAGGGGTTTCGTCCCGGAGCGGACCGACAGGCTTTTGATCACCAGAGCCACCTGCATGGGGTCTCCCGAGCGGAGATGCTCCATATTTTCCCGGTAGCGCCGGTTCCAGTTGGTGTTGTTTTCGGCGGTGAGTGCAGGCAAAGCGCGCAGCAGGCTTTGCGCCTCCTGCGGGGTGATGGTAGGCCGAAGTCCGGCCTTTTCACAGCCGTCGCAAGGGATATACAGCTGAAGTCCGCCCTGCTGCAGCGTGAGGATGTAATACATCCTCGGCCCCTGTACCGAGCGCTGTTCAATGGTCCCGGTGATTTGTCCCGCACCGTGTATGGGGTGCGTCACAGACTGACCGATGTGAAACATAGGCTCCCCCTCCGCACTTTTTTCCATTATAACACAGTTTGGGGAGGGGGTAAACCCTTTGCCCGTCCATTCTTCCAACAAAAAACAGCGCCGGGAAGTTCATCCGGCGCTGCTTAATGAGGTTATTTCGCAGTCAAATCCATCACAGACTGATCGTTCCGCTCAGCAGGACCGGAGCGTAGTGATCATCCAGATAGTAGATATTGATGCTGCTGGCCTGCTCCAGAACGGATGCAGGGATCTCAAATGTACTGCCACCTTCGATAAACGCACACCAAAGCATTTGCTCTCCGTTATTGACGGAAACAAGTACGTAAACGACCTGTTCGGGTATATTTACAAGCGTCACACTACCGGTATTCCCGTCATAGCTGATTTGCGGCAAGATATGGATTCCGCAGACACAGATGCCATACTCATAGATATGGCCCAAAGCGGGCACCTTATCGGCAACATAGGTGTCACCGCAGGCGCAGGTGTAGGTGGTGTAGCCTTCCTCCGTACAGGTGGGTGCCGTTACCACACTCTCGTGGGCATGACCATTGGCAGTCGCCAGTTCCGTGCCGCACACGGTACAGATCTGAGCGGTAGTACAGGTAGCCTCCGCACCGGGGGTATGGCCCAAAGCGGGCACCTTATCGGCAACATAGGTGTCACCGCAGGCGCAGGTGTAGGTGGTGTAGCCTTCCTCCGTACAGGTGGGTGCCGTTAC
>JAFYPP010000043.1 GCA_017559995.1 Clostridia bacterium
CTTGTGCTCGCCCTGGCGCTGCTCGGAAGGCTGCTTGGCCTCCTCACGGGGTTCGGCCGGTTCGGCCTTGGGGGCGGGCTGACGGACTGCGGGCGGCTCGGGCAGATCCAGATGCTCGCCCTTGTCACGGCCACGGCGCAGCACGGTGCACTGGTCACAGGGGACGGTGACGGGGGCGTCGGAGCTGTTCTGCATACGCACACGGCAGGTGCCCCGCAGCAGCGAGGTATCCATCACGGTGCCGCGGCCGTAGGGGGTGTCCACCAGACTTTCGTTGGGCGGAGTCTCCCGCAGCAGTTCCTGATAGGTGTCGTTTTCATATTTGAGGCAGCACATCAAACGGCCGCAGGTGCCGGAGATCTTGGTGGGGTTCAGGGACAGACCCTGATCCTTTGCCATGTTGATGGACACCGGCTGGAAGTTCTCCAAAAAGGCGCTGCAGCACAGGGGACGGCCGCAGATACCCAGACCGCCGATCATTTTGGCCTCGTCACGGACGCCGATCTGGCGCAGCTCGATGCGGGTGCGGAACACGCCGGCCAGATCCTTGACCAGCTCACGGAAGTCCACACGGCCGTCGGCGCTGAAATAGAACAGGATCTTGCTGCGGTCAAAGGTGTATTCCACCGAGACCAGCTTCATATCCAGCTTATGCTTCTGGATCTTTTCCTCGCAGACCTTGAAGGCGTCCTTCTCGAACTGCAGGTTCTGCTCCATGGTCTTTTTGTCCGCCTCGGTGGCCAGACGGACCACCTTTTTCAGGGGCTGGACGATCTTGTTGTCTTCCACCATGCTGTTGGCCATGGCGACTTCGCCGTATTCCTGGCCGCGGGCGGTCTCTACGATAACGGCCTGATCGTCCTTGGCACGAATACCGCAAGGGTCAAAATAATAGACTTTTCCGACTTTTTTAAATCGGACGCCGATCACTTCAGTCATAAATCCTCCAATTAAAGCGCGCCGCAAAAAGCCGCCAGGGCGCCGCTGAGGGCGGTCACCGAGGGGTTCTGAACCAGCATGGCACGCTGTTTTTCCAAATATTCAAAAATATCTACGAAACGCCTGTTTCCGGTCTGCATGACAGAGCCGGCCAGCAGGCGGCAGCTTTCGTCGCAAAAATCGGCATACTCCTCCCGGTGGAGCTTGCCCAGTTCCTGACAGGCGAGGAAGATGCCCAGTTCGTCTCCGCCCAGCGAGGCGCAAAAGGCCCGGGCGGCGGCGTAGCCGGCCTTTTCCTGGCCGGAAAGAATGTCCAGGGCACGGCCCAAAAGTCCGCCGGCCTGGGCAGCGGCGGCCTGCAGCCGGTCGGCAGGCTCGGTGCTGCGTACGCGCAGGGCGTCCAGCAGCTCGCCCTGTTCCAGCGGCGCCAGACGGAAGGTCTTGCAGCGGGAGCGGACGGTCTGCAGCATGGCTTCCCGGTTTTCGCAGAGCAGCACAAAAACGGAGGAGGCAGGCTCCTCCAGCACCTTGAGCAGGGCGTTCTGCGAGGGCGGGTTCAGGCGGTCGGCCTGGGGGATGACAAATACTTTAAAAGGGGCCTCCGACGGGCGCAAAAAGCTCTGTGCCCGCAGCTGGCGCACCTGCTCCAGCTTGACGCCCTTGCCGGGTTCGGCTTCGGTGAGCCAGATCAGGTCGGGGTGAGAACCTGCCAGCGCCCGCTTGCAGGAGGGGCAGGTTCCGCAGGGGCCGTTTTCCGCGGGGCACACCAAGCCGGCCGCCAGATCGGCGGCCGCCGTGCGCTTTCCGATACCGGCCGGGCCGTCCAGCAGCACGGCAGAGCCGACGCCGCTGGGGGGCAGGGAGGCCAGCGCCTCCTTCAACCGGGGATTGCCCAAAAGATGGGGAAGTTTCATTAGAACTTTTCGAAGTTTTCCACGTTGAGCACGAAGATGGTGGCGCCGCCGACCTGGACCTCCACGGGCATGGTGGGGAAGAAACCGATGCCGGCCTCGGAGGTGGTGGGCATCAGCTGCTTGCGGCTGCGGGAGTACTGATGGATGATGTCGATGACGGGCTTGACCTTTTCGTCGTCAACACCCACCAGGATGGTGGCGTTGCCGGAACGCAGGAAGCCGCCGGAGGTGGCCAGACGGGTGACGAAGTAGCCGGCCTTGTTCAGATGCTGGATGACCACGGGAGCGTCGTCGGTGTTCAGGATACCCAGGATCATTTTCATAGTATTTTCCTCGCTTTCTTTATCGAAACAAAGTTTTCTAATCCAATTTATGCAGGTGGTGGGACCTCAGTCCACATATTGACGGGGGATGGAGGCGGGGACAAACAGGGGGGCGGCGTCCAGCCAGACGTCGGTGCCGGGGCCGCATTCGATGTTGGTGACGTCCACGGCGGTGTGGTTGACACCCACGTGGCCCAGCACCGCTGCCCGCTTGCCGTTGACCGTCACGTAATAACGCCGGCGGCGGATGAAGGACAGCATGGACGAGCAGGCCGCCCGGAAGCACTCCCAAAAGCCGAAGCTGGAGCGGGCCTTTTCCACCATATAGCCGTCGGCCGAGCCGATGGGCACGATGGCCACACGGGTGGGATGCTTGGTGATGTAAGCGCTGCCGTAGCCCACGGGGCAGCCCTTGGGCAGCCAGCGGACTTCGGAGATCTGACTCTGCAGCCGTCCGGTGCGCTGCAGGCCGTGGTCACCCTTGGCGATGACACGTCCGCCCAGGGCGGAGCCGATGCGGACGGCGTCCAAGTTGGGCAGTTTGCAGCCGAACATGGCCTCGGAGTTGGAGGCGTGGAGCATACCCGGTTCAAAACCGGCGGCACGGATCTTGTCCACCACGGCGTTGAAGGAATCCAGCTGCTCCTGGCTCTTTTTCACACTCTTAAAGGCGTTGGCGTAGTGGGTATAGGTGCCGGTGACGTGAAGATTGGTGAGATAGCGGAACACGCTGAGGATGCGGTCGATCTCGGTGGGCAAAAAGCCGTAGCGGCCCATGCCGGTGTCCACCTTCATATGGACGTCGCAGACCATGCCCTGACTTTCGGCCAGACCGTTGAGGGCCAGCGCGGCGTCGTAGGAACCCACCGTGGCGGTGGCGCCGGCGTCCAGGATCTGCCGGATCTCCTCCTCACAGGCGGTGGAGCGCAGGATGAGGATCTCCTCTTCCCCAAAGCCCCAATCCCGGAGATGGACGGCGTCGATGGGTTCGGTAACGGCGAATCGGCGGATGCCGGCCTCACGGCACAGACCGGCCATCTCCCGCATACCCAGACCGTAGGCGTTGGCCTTGAGCACGGCGATGACCTGTGCCCGGCCGGCCTGTTCCTTGACGGTCTCCAGATTGGCGCGGATCTTGCTTTTTTCGACTACCAGGGTTTTCATATTCGTTACCCCCTCGGAAGTTATTCTTTGCTTTCCTCCACGGTGTTGGCGCCGCGGGCGGAAACGGCCTCCTTGTGCTTGCGCTCCAGATCCCGGTTCTTCAGCTGCTTGAGCTTGCGGCGCAGGGTACGGGCGGTGCCAAGGGCCTTGTTGATGAAAAAGTCGGCAAACTTGTTATAGATCATTTCGAACTCGCCGCAGAACTCCACCAGATCGCCGCCGAAACCCTTTTTGAACAGGTACAGACCGTACAGGGGATTGTCGGGGCTGAGATCGCCGGACACGCCGCGGAAGTCGTAAATGTCACACTTGGTCTCCAGCGACCAGCGGATCATCTCCCACTGGAGCTGGTAGTTGGGCATCACGTTGCGATGCTCGTTGGAGGAGGCGCCGTACAGGTACCACACCTTGTTGCCGTACTGGATGGCCAGGGTGCCGGCGATGGGTTTGTCCTCCCAAAAGGCCATATACAGACGGGCCTTGTCGCCAAGGGCGTCCATCATGGTCTCGAAATAACTCTGGGGACGGGTGATGAAGCCGTCACGGTCGCCGGTCTCCTTCATGATACGGGTGAAGTCGGCCAGCATCTCCTTGCCGCACAGCTGCACGGTGACGCCCTTGCGGGCGGACAGGCGCAGGTTGTAACGGGTCTTGGAGTGGAAGGCGGCCAGCAGATCCTCCTCGGTCTTGTCCTTCACATCCAGACGGAACACGTAGCAGGGCTGGATGCCGTTGAAGTCCTTGTCGCCGGGATGGTGGGCATAGCCCAGAGCCTTCATGGCGCTGATAAAGCCGGTCTCGGAAGAGGGTACGTCGGGGTCGATGCGCAGGGCGTAAGCCTTGTTCTGCTTGGCCAGCCGGGCGGCGCCGTCGGTGAGATCCCGGAGGGCGGCAGCGTCGTCCAGATCACACACCGGGCCGCGGGCGGCGTACATCAGCTTGTAGGGCACGCCGGGCATTTTGCGGATGAGGACGCTCATGGCGCCGCGGATCTCGCCCTGCTCGTCACGGCTGAGAATGCCCTCCCAGGTCCAGTCGGGCTTGACGGGTGCCCACAGCTTGGACTGGAGGAAATGGCCCTTGGGATGGGCTTCGATAAACGCCTCAAACTGAGGCAGTGTTTCCTTGGTTACGATCTCAAACATTCACGAAACTCCTATATTTCAAAAAACGGATATACGATTCCTATCTTACCCCATATTTTACAACATTTTTCTGTAAGACGCCATAGGTTTTCTGAAATTTCAGAGAAAAAATAAGGCTTGTGCGCAAAAAAAATCAGGCGGGCTTTGCGGCCCGCCTGAGGAAGCGTGATTTACTTGTTGTCCATGTCGTCCATGTACTGGAGCAGATTGACGGTGTTGGCGCTGTAGCCGTACTCGTTGTCGTACCAGGCGACCACCTTCACGAAGGTGTCGGTGAGCTGGATGCCGGCCTTGGCGTCAAAGATAGAGGGACGGGGATCGGTGATGAAGTCGCTGGAGACCACATCCTCGTCGGTGTAGCCCAGGATGCCCTTCAGGGGGCCTTCCTCGGAAGCCTTCTTCATGGCGGCGCAGATCTCGGCGTAGGTGGCGGGCTTCTGCAGGTTGACGGTCAGGTCCACGCAGGAAACGTCCAGAGTGGGAACACGGAAAGCCATACCGGTGAGCTTGCCCTTCAGCTCGGGGATGATCTTGCCAACGGCCTTGGCGGCGCCGGTGGAAGAGGGGATGATGTTGCCGAAAGCGGCACGGCCGCCGCGCCAATCCTTCTTGGAGGAACCGTCGACCACCTTCTGGGTGGCGGTGGCGGCGTGGATGGTGGACATCAGGCCGTCCTGGATGCCGAAGTTGTCATGCAGGACCTTGGCAACGGGGGACAGGCAGTTGGTGGTGCAGGAAGCGTTGGAAACGACCACCATGGAGGGGTCATACTTGTCGTGGTTGACACCCATGACGAACATGGGAGCGTCGTCGGAGGGAGCGGTGATGATGACCTTACGGGCGCCGGCCTTGATGTGGGCCATGCAGGACTCGATGGTCTTGAACTTACCGGTGGACTCGATGACGTACTGAACGCCCAGTTCGGCCCAGGGATTCTCGGCGGGATCGTCACCCTGAATGACGGCGATCTCCTGACCGTCGACGATCAGCTTGTCCTCGGTATAGGTGACCTCGGCGTCCAGACGGCCGTGGACGGTGTCATACTTCAGCATATAGGCCATGTAGTCGGGGGTCATGCGGTGACCGTTGATGGCTACGACCTTCATGTCGGGGTCCTTGCGGCGCAGGATCTCACGGAAGACCAGGCGGCCGATACGGCCAAAACCGTTGATTGCAATCGTTCTCATGTTCGTTTGCCTCCATCGTTCATATTTTGATTTCATATAAAACGCTGTATTTATCATCATTATACTCCTGTTGCATGGCAAAAGCAAGGGAGAGCCATGCGCACTTTCGCCAAATTTACCGTTGCAAATTGGGGACGGATGAATTATCATACAGATAAGTATGATTTTCGACGGCGTTCGAGGAAAGGATGGGTACCGTGAAAGAACAAACAGAAAAAACGCTGACGGCCTTCCGGGAGCACATCCTGTCCGCCGAGGCTTATCTTTTGTGCACGCCGGCCGGCCGGGTGCGGTTTGCCAGCGGTATGCTGAAGATGATCCTGGGCGAGGACCTCAACGGCCGTAACCTCAACGATTTTCTGGAGGACGCCCTGTGCGCGCGGCTGATCGCCGAAACGCTGGGCGGACGGGAATATGAGTTCCGCTGCAAGATCCGGCAGCAGGACTTCCGCTGTACCGCCCAGCCCTGGGAGGACGGCGACGGCATCCAGATCGCCCTGTTCCCCGTGAACCCCGAAGGGGGCATCCGGAGCGGCGGCCGCACCGACCGCTTCGTCTCCCGGGAGATCAATCGGGAGCTGGGCGTGCTGCTGCCGGCGCTGCAGCAGCTGGAAAACAGCGCGCAGGCGGGACAGAAAAACTATCTTGCCATGATGCGGCTGCACCTTTACCGCCTGCTGCGGATGTCCCGCAATCTGGAGGATCTGGCGCTGCTGGAGGACGGACAGCTGGAACTGTCGCTGAAGCGTCTGGATATGACGGCGCTGGTGGGACAGCTGCTGGAAAAGGCCGAGCCCTACTGCGCGGCCAACCGCATCGATCTGCTGATCAATCTGCCGGAAGCGCCGCTGTATTGCGTGGCGGACGAGGACAAGGTCCGGGCGATGCTGTATCATCTGCTGGCCAATGCCGTACAGGCACAAAAGGGCGGCGGCATGGTGCAGGTCACGCTGCGCGGCCGTGAGGACGGCAGTGTGACGCTGTCGGTGAGCGACCGGGGCCACGGCATGGATGCCGACGCCCTGCAGACGCTGAACGGCAATCTGGAGCGCCGTGATCCCCTGCGCATGGGCGGTCTGGGATTGGGACTGCTGCTGACCCGTGCCTATATGCAGGCTCACGGCGGCCGCATGATGCTCATGGCCGGTGACGGCGGCATGGTGGCCAGCGTCACCTTCCTGCCCAGAGAAGAGCCGCCCGCGGAGGAACTGCACGGCTGGGGCGCGCCCTACGGCACGGGCATCGACCCGGTGCAGGTGGAACTGTCCTGCATCGCCACCAAGGAGATCTATCGGAAATAACGTGTATGAAAAAAGCACCACCCCGTCGGGGTGGTGCTTTTTGTGTTGGATTCAGCGGGCTGCGGCAACGGGCTGCAGGGAGGCGGCGTTCACAAGGAACAGCTTGACCTCGCTGACCTGTTTGCCGGCGGGATAGATCAGGGACACTTCTTCCGCGGCACCGGCTTCAACGGTGATCTGGCGGGTGACACAGGTCACCATGCGGCCGTTGGCGTCGTAAGCCGCGGCCATGGCCTGCAGGGTCACGGTCTGGCTGCCGCCGTTGGCGACGGTGGCGGTGTAGCCGGACTCATCGGAGGTCTCGGTCACCGACAGATCGTCGGCATCCATGACCACCACGGTGATGGTGTCGGTCAGGGCGGTGTTGCCGCTGACGGAAACGGTCAGTTCCAGCGTACCTGCGGTGCTGCCGGGGGTGACCTTGCCGTTGACGGCGGTGGCCACTGCGGAAGAACCGTCGGCCTGCCAGATGACGGGGGTGTCAAAGACCACGCCGTACTGGTCAAAGACCTGCGCGCCGAAGGTGAAGGCGCCGTCATCCATAGGCAGCAGATAGCTGTCGCCCAGCACGGCGGTGCCGCTGCTGATGGCTACGGACTGAGCCACGGAGGCCTCACGGGTGAGGGTGAAGGGCTGGCTGGCGGTCTTTTCGCCCACCACCAGAGTGACCGTGTAATCGCCTGCCTTGGCGTGGCTCTGGACGGTGACGATGCCGTTCTTCACGGTGATGCCGTCGGTGTCGGCGCCGGAGACCGACCACTGGGCGTTCTTGGCGGTGGTGAGGTAGCCGCCGTCAGCGTCCACCAGCACGTAGGGGAAGGTGATGTCCAGGGTGCTGCCGGCCAGGGGGATGGCAGCCTTGCCGTCGGTGAGACCTACGGCGGGGGCCTGAAGGATCAGGTCGTCGGCCTCCACGGTGCCGCGGTCCACGGAGAAGTGCAGGGTGTGGACGTTCTCCTGGGTGCCCTCGTTGGCGGTGGTGGTAACGGTGAGGGTAGCCTCACCGGCCTTTTTGCCCTCCACGTAGATCTTGCCGTCGCTGAGCAGGGTCAGGGTCTTGCCGTCCTCGCTGACGGTGTACTGCTCGGCGTCGGTATAGACGGCCACGGCGCCGGTGGGCATTGCGGGAGCGCTGCGGCGCAGGAAGTTGTTGGATGCGGTCACATAACCGCCTTCGATCTGGATGACACAGCGGGAGTCGGCTTCACCGTGGGAAGCAAACTCGAAGATCTTCTTGGCGGTGGAGATCAGGGGGATCTCGTCCAGCAGTTCCTTTTCCAGCAGGTCGATGAGCGTATCGTCCGCAAGTTCCTTTGCTTCTTCGACCAGCCACTCAAAGAAGGTGCCGTGGCTGGAACGGACGATCTCTACTTCGTAGGGGATGGTGGTGGTGCTGCCCTCCAGGGTGGTGACAAAGACGTTGGTCAGGTAGTAGCCCACGTCCAGGGGACCCAGGTCGGCCAGCTCCAGCAGGGAGTTAAACCAGACGGTGGTGTAGAAGTCGATGGTGATGCTTCCGCCGGGCAGCAGAACATCCACGCCGCGGGTCATGTTGTCTTCAAAGTCCTCGTGAGTCAGCAGCAGCTCGGCCTGGTCGTCGCCCATGGTGAGCACCTTGAACTGCTCGGCACCGGTGATGCCGAAGGACAGGTTATACAGGCTCTTGTGGGACACGTTCTGCAGCTTGAACTGCACGTGGTATTCTTCGCCGCGGTAAGCGATGTCCTCGGCCTTGATGAACAGCTTGAGGGCGGAGCCGGCATAAACCTTCACCGGCTTGTCGGTGGTGAAGCTCTTCACGAAGATCTCGGGATTGCGGCCGATGACGGAAGCGGTGAGGTTGTACTCGCCTTCCTTATCGCCGCGGACGTACCAGTTGGC
>JAFYPP010000044.1 GCA_017559995.1 Clostridia bacterium
TGTCGCTCTGGCCGGCGAGACCCTGCCTCTGCTGCTGAACATCATGAACAACGGTCTGGAAGAGGCCTGCGTCCGTGACGGCTTCATCCGCCGCTCCCTGACCACCTACAAGGGCTATCTGACCCACGAGGAGACCTCCGGCATTCAGGGCCGTCCCTGGATCAAGCCCGAGGACATCCTGGGCATTGCTGACCGCAAGCTGGATCCCGCTCCCCCCGCCACCACCACCAAGAGCACCAACTTCATCACCTGCTGCAAGTAAGCTGCAGTAACCCTGGCATTTTTGCGGCCGGGAGCCGCTATACGGCTCCCGGCTCTCTTTTTATATTTACTGTTTTTGGGAAAACGGTATTTCCCTGAAATATTGAACCAAACCGAGAACTAATATTGGAATATCCTATAACCGGAACTGTTGAAAAGTACGGGGCCGGTCTTTATAATAAAAGATTAAGGAAGCGGATCTGTATGATCGAAAAGCTGAACCAACTGTTTGAAGAAACCGCCCGTAAGGGCACCGGTCTGCTGGGCATCGGTTTCAAGGATCTGACCACCGGTGAGGAATTGTATTACAACGGCGACAAAGTGTTCCCGCTGGCGAGCGTCTACAAAATCTTTGTGCTGTGTGAACTGTTCCGGCGGCAGAAAGAGGGGACCTTTTCCTTTGCCGAGCGGCACACCCTGCTGGAAAGCGAAAAGCGCATCGGCAGCGGCATTCTGGAACTGATCGGCGAGGGCGCCGTGCTGTCCATGATGGACTATACCATGCTGATGATGGTCATTTCGGACAACACCTCCACCAGTCTGCTGCAGCAATACACCCCGGCAGAAGATATCCGGGATCATTTGATTGAACCTTTGGGGCTGCGGGATACGCTGTTCATCCCCGGTGCGGGCCTGTGCGATTATTATGGTGTCACGGTGGAGGAATATAAAAAAATCACATCCACGGGTGGACGGTTCCATGCGCGTAACGGCTCCTATTTCCGCTGCGCGGAACCCAAAAACAAGCAGTCATCGCCCCGTGATATGCTGAAGGTGCTGTCTATGCTGCAGGAGGGCAACCTGATTGACGCGGACTCCGACCGACAGATCCTGGACATTATGCAGAAATGTCAGACAAACGATCGCATTCCCAAGCTGCTGCCTGCCGGCGTGACGGTGGCCCATAAGACGGGATCCATCGACCATCTGGCCAACGATTGCGGCATCGTGTACACCGACTGTGGTGCCTATGTGCTGACCTTGTTCTACAACGGCAACCTGGCTTCGGAAGAGGAGTACGAAGGCACCGAGTGGACCGCCGTGGGCAATTCGCTGCTGTCCCGACTGTCCCGGGATATCTACGACATTTTCATCGAATACCATCAAAAATAAAGGAGCTGGAACCATGCGTATCGACGGAATCGAACTGTATCTGGTAGAAAATGCTTTCCATAAGCCCTGGCGTACGGCCTACGGCTCCGATCCGGGCAACAGCGTGGTCATCGCCCGGATGGTCTCGGGCGACTACGAAGGCTGGAGCGAGGCCAGCCCGCTGCCCGACCCCAACTACAGCTATGAATACGGCAAGGGCGCCTTCCAGGTGTGCAAGCGCTTTTTGGCGCCTCTCACGGTAGGGAAGGAATTTGCCACCGCCCGGGAACTGAACGAGGCCATGGCCCACGTGAAGGGCAATCCTTTTGCCAAGGCCGCCATCGAGATGGCCTGGTGGACCCTGAAGGCCGATATGGAAGGCAAGACTCTGGGTCAGCTGCTGGGCGCCACCACCGACAAGGTGGAGGTGGGCGACGGCTGGGGCATCTGCGACAGTTATGACGAGCTGATCGCCAAGGTCGGCAGCAGCTTTGACGAGGGCTACACGCGGGTCAAGCTGAAGATCGCTCCCGGCTGGGACGAAAAGATGCTGGAGGCTGTCCGCTCGGTGTTCCCCAACCAGACCATCCATGTGGACGGCAATTCGGCCTACCGTTACAAAGAGCACAGCGACCTGCTCAAGCGGCTGGATCGGTTCAACCTGGCCATGATCGAGCAGCCCTTCCAGGTGGGCGACATTTATTACACCGCCAAACTGCAGGCGCAGATGGACACCCCCATCTGTCTGGACGAGACCATCACCGAACCCTGGCAGGCCGAAGTGGCCGCCGAGATGAAGGCCTGCAAGTACATCAATATTAAACCTGCCCGTGTGGGCGGCCTGCAGAACTCTCTGGACATCAACGAGATCTGCCGCCAGGCCGGCATCGGCTGCTGGGTGGGCGGCATGATGGAGAGCGACGTGGGCAAGGCCATCTGCACCGAACTGGCCGCCATCCCCAACATGGTCTACTCCCACGACATCACCCCCGCCAATCTGAACTATCCCTTCACCATCACCCAGCGGGAACTGGTGATGGATGAAAAACGGATGCTGGCGCTGGCCACCGAAACCGGCACGCCGGTGAAGCCTGTGGTGGAAAAGATGATGCAGCGGGTGAACGATCAGGCCAAGTTTGGCATTTGTCAGGAGGATTGACCATGCTTACCGAAAAACAAAAAGCGCTGCTGGCAGTTGCCAGAGCCTATTACGACCGAGGCAGTTACGTGCAGTACGACCAGCGCAGCATGGACCGCGTGCTGGAACTGACGCCTCGCCGCCGCAAGCGCCTGCCCCCCGAAAGCGCCAACAGCCAGTACATCCAGTTCCTGGATTGCTCCGGCTTTACCAGCGCGGTGTATTATCAGGCATTCGGCTACGAACTGCCCTCTGACCTGACCTGGCACATGGTGGATGTGCTGACGCCCCGGATCTATTACTACGAGCGCACTTATGAAGAAACGCCCGAGCAGCTGGATGCCATTGAGCGGGAGGTGCGGGCGATTTTGCAGCCCGGCGACCTGATCACCTATCAGCGGCAGGTGGGCAGCGGCCATATCGTCATGTATATCGGCGATAACCATTATACCGACTGCACCAATCCCATGGGCACGCAGAACAGTTACAACTATACCGAGAACCATAATAATATTTACGACTCCCACGGCGGCATCTGGATCCGCAGCCTGGACCGCTCCTTCCAGCGGGAAGTGGAGGGTCAGGCCACCCCGCGCAACCTGTTCCACTCCAGCTGCACCCGGTTTTCCGTCAGCCGTCCGCTGGATATCGTGGGCGATCCGCTGCCCCAGGCGATGATCCGCCTGAACCAGGCCCGTGGCCTGTGGTGCGCGGTGGAAAACAGCGCTCCCGGCAGCCGGCAGGCCTATCCCGGCGGTACTGTGGACTATACCGTCATCGTCCGCAATCAGTATCAGCCCGCAAAGGAGGTCACCGTGACCTTCGCGCCTCCTGCAGGCGCCAAGCTGCAGGGTGAGGACAAGGTGGAACTGACCCTGGCGCCGTCGGCGGAGACCCGGCTGACCTTCACCGTAACGGTGGATGCCGACAATACCGCCCCCTGGCTGGACGGCCCTGCCGTCACGGTCAACGGGCTGGAGGTCTATGCCCATCCCGTGCTGCTGGGCAGACCCATGACCGAAGAGCAGACCGTCCGTGTGCTGGAGGTGGCCAAGGCCGCCATGGCAGAGGGCGCCGACGCCGTTGCCGCCGCCGCCAAGGCTTACGGCGAGCTGGGCGTCAAGATGGACCCCGTGATGCAGCACTACGCCAACAGCCATTTCTTCCTCCACGACTCCACCAAGGGCGATGTCCTGTCCCGCCGTCCCCAGAAGCCTTTTGAGGATCTGGCGGTGTACGCGGCCTTCGGCGGCCGCGCGGTGATCACCCCCGAAATGGGCTCGGCGGACGGCATCCGCACCGTGCATATCCGGCGCCGGGATCTGTTGCCCGGTGACGTGCTGCTTTGCCTGGGCGACGGTCTGGGCCGCAGCGCTTTCAGCTGCATGTTTGACGGAGAAGTGTTCACCGGCTGCTTTGAGACCGGCGGCGAGACTAAGACGCTGACGGCGGAGGAGACCGACAACTTTATCGACACCCTGTTCGGTCTGCACAGCTTCCTGCTGCTGCGGCCCAGCCAGGGAATGTGAGGTGGCAGCCGTGACCAGTATTGCCTTTACCGGTGACATTGCCTTTTCCAAATATTTTGCCAAGGGCCATGAGAAACCCGATCTGTTTGACGGGGAAATCACCGAGTTTCTTCGCTCCGCCGACCATGTGGTAGCCAACATCGAGGCTCCCGTCACGGCGGGCGACATCCAAAGCGAGCGCAAGCTCAACCATGTCAACCCGCCCGAAGCGGTGGACAAACTGCTGGAGATCAACGCCCGGATCTGGACGCTGGCCAACAACCACGTGATGGACTGCAAGGAGCCCGGCCTGCGGGACACGCTGGACATCGCCGAAAAAAACGGCATCCGCACCTTTGGCGCCGGCTTCAACAAGGAAGAGGCGGCCCGCATCCTGGAGCTGCCCGAAAGCGGCGGCATCGGTATGTTCAGCATCACCTACTACCGGGACTTCCTCAAGGCCGGTGATGACAAGCCCGGCTGCATCACCGTTGACGACGAGGAGACCATCCGCGGCAATATCCAAAAGATCAAAGAGAGAAATCGCTGGTGCGTGCTTATCGTTCACGGCGGCGAGGAGTTCTCCAACCTGCCTCTGCCCTTTATCCGCCGGATGTTCCTGCGGTATCTGGAGATGGGTGCCGACGTGATCGTGGGCCACCATCCCCACGTGGTGCAGAACTGGGAGCAGGTGGGCGACAAGCTGATCTTTTATTCCCTGGGCAATTTCGTCTTTGACACCGATTATCAGCGCAAGCAGAAGTATTCCGAGTACGGCGTGCTGGTGAAGCTGCACTTTACCGAGGACGCCGTTACCTGGGAACACCGGGCCACCCTTGTGGACCGTGAAAACAACCGTATCGTATCCTGTGAGCCGCCGGCCATCTTTACCGGCATCGACAGCAGGCAGTACCGGCTGCTGTGGCCTCTGGGTACGGTGAACTTCTCCCGCACCGACCGCACGGCGGGCATCTGGCTCAAGCCGGAAAAGGCCAAGTACGGCGCGCTGCGGTGGATCTGGGACGACATCGGTTTCCACGGCTTTTCCCATGCCATGGAAATGTGGTGGGGCCGTACGCTGGCCCGTTTCGGTTTTTGGAAAAAAGCAGACCGCAGGATCACCGATTACCTGCGGTAACTGAGAAAGAAGGTTATCATATGAGCGATCGTCATTTCCCCGTACTGGAAGTTAATCTGGACGCCATGCGGCAGAACGCCAAGGTGCTGTGCGACCTGTGCGCCAAAAACGGCATCGCCGTGGCCGGCGTGGTCAAGTTCTCCGACGGCGATCTGCAGGTGGCAAAGGCCTATTCCGACGGCGGCTGCGCCCAGCTGGCCGTGTCCCGTGCCATTCACCTGCAGGCCATCAAGGAGGCCTATCCCAACAAGGAGACCCTGCTGACCCGCAGCCCCACCCGCGGCGATATCGAGGCTACCGCCCGGTTCGCCGACCTGAGCCTGCATTCCGACCCCGACGTGCTGAAGGCGCTGGACGCCGAAGCCGGCAAGTGGGGCACCAAGCCCGGCATCCTGCTGATGCTGGACGTTGGCGACCTGCGTGAAGGCGTAGACAACATTGACGAGCTGGTGGAACTGGCCAAGCTGACCGAAAGCCTGCCCAACCTGAACCTGCGCGGCATCGGCACCAACCACGCCTGCCTCAACGGCGTGCTGCCCACCTGGGAGAACCTTTCTTTCCTGGTGGAGGGCGCCAAGGCTGTGGAACAGGCCGTGGGCCACAAGCTGGACTATATCTCCGGCGGCAGCTCCATCAACCTGCTGCTGCTGAAGGACGGCGTCAGCAAGATGCCTCCCGAGATCAACCACCTGCGTCTGGGCGGCAGCATCGCCAACCCCATGAACATCCGTCTGGGCCGCGGTCTGGTGTTTGAAGGTATGCGGGAGGACAGCGTGCGCCTCACCGCCGAGATCGTGGAGATCCACGAGAAGGCTTCCGCCCCCAAGGGCGAATCCACCAAGAACTGGGCCGGTCAGGTGGTCCAGCAGGTGGACAAGGGCCGCCGTCTGCGTGCCATTCTGGCCGTGGGCAGCCAGGATATTTCCGATGCCAAGACCCTCATCCCCGAGGAAGAGGGTGTGGAGATCATCGGCGGCAGCTCCGACCACACCATCGTGGACGTGAGCGATTCCCCCAAGACCTGGAAGTCCGGCGACGTCATGAGCTTCAAGGTTCGTTATTCCAATATGCTGTTCGCCTTCACCGGCAAGCATATCACCATCGAATATCATCACGACTGATCGGAGGCGAGTCTTATGGAGCGACTGAAACAGCTCTGTAAAAATGTTGAAAAACACCGTCAGCTGATCTTTGACGCCCACGATTATATCTGGGAGCACGCCGAAAGCGGCTTCCGGGAGTGGGAAACCGCCGCCTATCTGACCGCCGCCTATGAAAAACTGGGCTACACCCTGGTGCAGGCGGGCAACATCCCCGGCTTTTACACCGACATCGACACCGGGCGCCCCGGCCCCAGGCTGCTGATCATGGGCGAGATGGACAGTTTGATCATCCCCGCTCATCCCGAGGCACGCAAGGACACCGGCTGCGTTCACGCCTGCGGCCACCACTGCCAGTCGGCTGCCCTGCTGGGCGTTGCCGCCGCGCTGAAGGAGCCGGGGGCGCTGGACGGCCTTTCGGGCAGTATCCGCCTGATGGCGGTGCCGGCCGAAGAGGTGGTGGAGTTCGAGTGGCGTGACGAGATGCGCAAGCAGGGCGTCATCCGCTATTTCGGCGGCAAGCAGGAGTTCCTTTCCCGCGGCTATATGGAGGGCTGCGACCTGGCCTTCATCGTCCACACCAGCTACGGCGAGGGCGACTTTGAAGCGCCCAATCTGGGTGACAACGGCTGCGTCTTTAAAAACGCCACCTTCCTGGGAAAGGCCGCTCACGCCGGTTTCGCTCCCTATCGGGGCATCAACGCCCTGTACGCAGCCAATCTGGCCATGAACGCCATCAACGCCCTGCGTGAGACCTTCCGGGAAGAGGACTATGTGCGCACCCATCCCATCGTCACCAAGGGCGGAAGCGTGCCCAACGCCATCCCCTCGGTGGTCACGGTGGAAAATCAGGTGCGGGCCTCCAATATGGCCGCTATCCTCGCCACCAACGAAAAGGTCAACCGTGCCATGGCGGGCGCTGCCGCGGCCATGGGCGCCGGGCTGAAGATCACCGACCGGGCAGGCTACGCTCCGCTGCAGAATAACCGGCGGATGAGCGAACTGTTCTGCCGGGCGGCCAATCTGCTTTGTCCGGATCACCCCATTGAGACCGTTGAGACGTGGAGTACCGGCTGCACCGACATGGGTGACGTGTCCTGCCTGATGCCGGCGCTCCATCCCTACTGCATCGGCGCCGCCGGCCCCGCTCACAGCGATGACTACCGCATCGAAAGCGTGGAAAAGGCCTGCGTCAACAGCGCCAAAGTCCAGCTGGCCATGCTGGAGCTGCTGCTGGAGAACGGCGCGGCCGAGGCCAAGGCCATCGTGGAAAACTACAAACCGGTTTACAACAGCGTTGCCGAGTATATGGCCGACCTGGATCGGCTGATGCTGGACAAGGATGCTGTGCAAATGAATGAAGATGGAACCATCACACTGAATTATAAGGAGTGAATGTTATGCATTTCGAAACCACTTACAAACTGGAAAACTTTATTCTGGACACCCAATGGAAAGACGTTCCCCAGGAAGTTAAGGACCGCATGAAGGGCTGCTTCGTGGACCTGATGGGCGCGCTGGTCATCGGCAGCCGCAGCCGTCAGTTCAACGTGGGCCTCAAGCTGGCCGAGACCCTGTTCGGCACCGGCGATATCCCCGTGGTGGGCAACGACAAGAAGTTCAGCTTCATGGGCGCTTCCACCGCCATGGGCCACTCCTCCAACGCCTATGACATCGACGACGGTCACAATATGACCCGTGCCCATCCCGGCACCTCTTTCGTGGGCGCCATTCTGGCCGCTGCCTACGAAAACAACCTGACCCGTGATGAGTTCCTGACCACCATGCTGGTGGCTTATGAGACCACCATCCGTTCCGGCGCCGCCATCATGGACTACTATCAGTACGCCCACTCCAGCGGTACCTTCGGCGCCGTTGGCGTTGCCGCCGGTGTCGGCCGTATCCTGGGCTTCACCAAGGAAGAAATCAACAACGTTCTGTCCGTTGCCGAGTTCAACGCTCCCCTGGTTCCCGGTATCCGTTCCGTTGAGTATCCCTCTATGAACAAGGACGGCGTCCCCTTCGGCGTCATGACCGGTATCCTGGCCATCCGTGCCCAGCAGTGCGGCTTCGAGGGCAACAAGAACCTGCTGGAGGCCGACGAGTACAAGCACTATCTGGACGACCTGGGCCAGAAGTGGCAGGTCATGGATCTGTACTTCAAGCCCTACACCTGCTGCCGCTGGGGCCATCCCGCCATCGACGCCTGCGTGGGTCTGATGCGTGAAAACGGCATTACCTACGAGGACATCGAGTCCGCCGCCATCCGCACCTTCTACCGCGCTACCCTGCTGTCCAAGATCGTTCCCAAGACCGCTGACGAGGCACAGTACAACATCGCCTATCCCGTTGCCGCCTCTCTGGTCTACGGCGACTTCGGTCTGGCACAGGTCCGTGAAGAGAACCTGGGCGATCCCAAGGTGGTCGACATGATGAAGCGTCTGTCCTTCGTGGTGGATGACGAGTTCGACAAGCAGTTCCCCGCCCGCCGTATCTGCGTGGCCGAGATCGTCACCAAGGACGGCCGCAAGTTCGTGTCCGAAGAGTGCGAGCCTCGCGGCGAAGCCCACGAGAACATCCAGGTGGATTGGCTGCAGGATAAGTTCCGCCGTATCACCGGTCCCGTCCTGTCCGCCGAAGGCCAGGAAAAGGTGCTGGAGATGATCTGCGGCGAGGAGAACCTGCCCATCCGCGCCATCGTGGACGAGGTCAACAAGAAGGAATACTGGCTGGACCGTCAGTAAGTCCCGGTAATAGAAAAGCGGTATGCCCGAGGGCATACCGCTTTTTTGTGGTTGATCATTCTTCCATGTGCCGGTACTTGTTCACCGTTCGGCGGGAGATGTGAATGCCCTGCTCCTCCAGCAGCGCCGCGATCCGGCTGTCGCTGAGGTTGGGCTGGGTCTCCAAAAGGGCGCGGATGCGCCGGATGATGGCCGGGCGGGACAACTCGCCGTTGCCGCTGCTGTGGAACAGATCCCGCAGGGCGTAGGTCTTGCCGGCGTACTCCACGTATTTTCCCGCCACCGCCCGACTGACGGTGGAAACGCTGACATCCAGCAGTTCGGCCAGCTGGGACAGGGATACCGCCCGCAGGGCTTCGGGGCCGGAACGGAAAAACTCCCGCTGCCGGGATACCAGAAATCCGGCGATCTGCCCCAGGGTGCGGTTGCGCATCTGCAGGGCGTGGAGATAATTGCGGGCGCTGTCCAGCTGGGAGCGCACATACTGCCGGTCATCGTCGGAGCCGGCCCGCAGATAGTCGTGATACAGGGGGGTCAGGATGGGGGCGCCGGGCTGGTTGATGAGCTCGGCCTGCAGATTGCCGTCCTCGTCCGTATAGACCCGGATGTCGGGTACGATGTACTGGGTGTGATCCTCGCCGCAGCTGGCGCAGGGCCGGGGCGACAGGCTGTAGATATTCATCAGCGCCGCTGTCAGGGCGTCATGATCGTAGGCGCCAAAGGGGAAGGTGCGGTCGGCCAGCGCCTGCAGGTGATTGGCGGCGATATCCAAAGCCAGCGGATCGGGAGGATCCTGTTCCCGGAGCTGCAGGAGCAGACATTCGGAAAGGTCACGGCAGCCAACACCGGTGGGTTCCAGACTTTGTACCACCGACAGGGCGTTTTCCAACAGGGTGGGAGAGGCCTCCCACTGGGCGGCCAGCTGCGTCAGGTCTTCCCGAAGCCATCCGTCCTCGTCCAGACAGTCGATGAGCAGGGCGGCGGCGCAGTACAGCTTGTGGGGCAGTTCCAGACAGCCCAGCTGCCGGTGCAAAAGGTCGTGAAGGCTGGGAACATGGCGGATCTGGGCGAAAAGATAGTCCTTCATCTGATTGTCGATGCCGGGCGCCGCCTCCAGAAGCGGATTTTCCAGCAGGGTGTTCTGAATGCTTTCTTCCAGAGAGCAGGCGTCCATGGCAAGGACGTTCAACGATTGTACCACAAGGGCCAGAGGCACGGCTTCGGTTTTTACCTGGGCATGCAGCGAAAGTTCCACGGACACCCTCCTTTCCGGAAAAGATTGGTTTCATTATAGCGAAAAGACTCCGCGATTGCAAGGTTCGACAGGGTTTTTTCACTGGGTGCTTGACTTTGCGGCGAGTTCGTGCAATATAATAAGAAGAATATGGAAAGGAGGGGTTGGTCTGTGAAACTGGATCTTCGCCGTCCGGAGGCAAAGGCCACCGCTGTGACCATCCTCACGCTGGCATGGCCCACCATCATCGAACAGGTGATGCAGACGGCGGTGCAGTATATCGACACCGCCATGGTAGGCGCGCTGGGTACCCATGCCACTGCCGCGGTGGGCGCTACCGGAACGGTCGGCTGGATGGTGCTCAGCACCCTGTTCGCGCTGGGCATCGGCTTTTTGTCGGTGGTGGCCCAGGCCTGCGGTGCCGGTGACAAGGGCGCGGCGAAAAAAATCTCCGCCCAGGCGGTGTTCGTGGTGCTGGTGGTAGGCCTTGTAAGCACGCTGATGCCCCTCTGCCTCAGCCAAAAGGTCCCGGTGTGGATGCAGGTGGATGAAAGCATCCGGAAGCTGGCGGGCACCTATTTCTTTATTCTGTATCTGCCCATGCTGCCCCGGGCGGCCAGCTGCATCTTCGGCACTCTGCTGCGGGCTGCCGGTGATACCCGGACGCCCATGAAGGTGGGCATCATGGTCAACGTGATCAATATCATCCTCAACTTCCTGCTGATCTATCCCACACGGACGGTGTCGGTGCTGGGATCGGAAATGACGCTGTTTGGCGCGGGCTGGGGCGTGGTAGGCGCTGCTACGGCCAGTGCCGTTGCCACCACCGCCGGCGGCGCGGTGATCACGGCGGTGCTGTGGCGGCACCCCATGGTCTCGCCCAAGGGTATGTCCCTGCGGCCCGATCGGGAGATCCTGCGGCCCTGCCTGCGCATCGCCTTCCCCAATATGCTGCAGCGCTTCGGCACCTCCCTTGGCTTCGTGGCCTTTTCCGCCATGATCAACTCGGTGGGTGAGATGGCCACCGCTGCCCACACCATCGCCAACACGGTGGAGTCGGCCTTTTACATCCCCGGCTACGGTATGCAGACGGCGGCTGCCACTCTGGCGGGCAACGCCTACGGCGCCAGGGACAGCAAGCGGATGAAGGCCCTGTCGGATATGTTCATCCCGCTGGAGGTGGGCCTGATGATCCTGTCGGGCGGCGTTCTGTTTGCCGCCGCGCCGGCGCTGGTGGGTCTGTTCTCCAAGAGCCCCGAGGTCATCGCTCTGGGTGCCACCGTTCTGCGGATGATGGCCGTATCCGAGCCGTTCTACGGATTTTCCATCATTATCGAAGGCATGATGATGGGCGTGGGCAAGACCCGGGCGCCCTTTGTGTACAACATCATCGGTATGTGGTGCGTGCGCATCGTGGGTACCTTTATCTGTACCCAGATGCTGGGCTTTGGTCTGGTTTCGGCCTGGGCCTGCATGATCGCCCACAATATGCTGCTGTTTTTCCTCTATCTCCTCGCCTGGCTGCGGGGCAGCTGGAATCCTCTTCACGGACAGGAAGCATAGAAAAAACGCCCGACCGGCCGGTCGGGCGTTCTCTTTTGCTTGATTATTCGGGTTCCACCTCGGTGACCTTGGCACGGGCCATGGCCAGATACATGGCGTCACGCTTCTTCATGGACTGGGAAGCCTTGTCGCCGCTGTAGTCATAGAAGCCGGCGCCGGTCTTGACGCCGTACTTGCCGGACTGGTACAGCTCCTCAAAGAGGCCGGAGGGGTACTTGTCATCGGCCAGATCTTCCCACAGGTAGGTGGCGATGTGGTGATGGATGTCCAGACCGCCCTGATCCACCACTTCCAGGGGACCCAGGCAGGCGTAGCGGAAGCCCAGGCCGTACTTCATGGCGCCGTCGATGTCGGCGAAGTCGCCGATGCCCTGTTCCTTGATGTACAGTGCCTCGCGGAGGATGGCGGCCTGCAGACGGTTGGCGATGAAGCCCAGAGCGTCCTTCTTGACGTAGATGGGCTGCTTGCCGATGACCTTGGAGAACTCGTAGACGGCTTCGGCGGTCTCGGGGGCGGTGTCGTCACCGTTGATGACCTCGATGAGGGGCACGATGTGGGAGGGGTTGAACCAGTGCATACCGCAGAAGCGCTCCTTGCCCTGCACGTCGGCACAGATCTTGGTGATGGACAGGCCGGAGGTGTTGGTGCACAGCAGGCAGTCGGGCTTGGCGATGCGGGAGACCTCGGCCCAGAACTTCTGCTTGATCTCCAGATTTTCCAGAATGGACTCTACCACCAGGTCGCAGGAGGCGAAGCACTGCTTGTCCATGGTGTAGCTGAGCCGGGATACGATGTCGGCGGACTGCTGGGCGGTGAGGTCGCCGGCCTTCAACTGGCTTTCCTGGTTGACACGAACCAGGTCACGGCCGCGCTGGATGGCAGCCTCGGCAATATCGTAAAGGGTGACGGAATAGCCGTACTTGGCAAAGATCTGCGCCATGGAAGCGCCCATGGTGCCGGCGCCGGCCACCACGATGGAACGGATATCGGTTGCTTTCATAAAAAATCCTCCTGTCCGATGATGTTGTTGTCCACAGTATAGCATATTTGTCCGGCAAATGCTACCGGTTTCCCCAATTACCTCTTGGACTGATTTAGGATATAAATAACCTCTCTTCGTCAAAACGACAAAGAGAGGTATATACGCAGAGCGCAACCGCCCGATAAATTGAAGATTCCTTATTTACTAAAATATTTCGGCTCAAATCCTTCCACGCGGATTTCTTTCATCATATCCTTGAACGCTTGCCTATCAAAATGGTCACTCATGCAAAACACCTCGTAACCAACGCCGAGATAAGACAGGAACAATCCCGTTTCCTTGTATCCGTTTTTAAGGTAAAATTGCCGTCTTTTTATCCTTTGACGATTGTTGGGTGCAGATTCGTCAAGCATTTCAAAATCCACGACCTGTATTTTGTCGGGATACAATGCCCGTAAGGTTTCTATCGCCCGACTGCCGTAACCGTTTGCACGACAAGAGGAATCGATCGCCAAAAAGAACAGATACGCAAGGTTTTTGTATGTTTGAACGACCATAAATCCGACAAAGGTATCCCCATCGGATAAAATCCAAAAATCAAACCGGTCCTCCTCTGCCATTTTAAGCAGTTGTTCGGGTGCAAGGTACTCCTCCGGCGGAAATGCTTCTTTTGCAAGAAGATTCACCTGATTCCAAAAACGGCTCTCCTGTGCCGCCTGCTCTATGTTCCATTTCATAGTGTCCTCCAAAATCATATTTTGTTATAAGATTCCGAAGGCCGTACTACCATTCTTCGCTCCGTCCCAAAAACATAATCAAACCTACAAGCTCTTATCTATTTTCCGTTCATATTATCATATTTTTCTATTTGCATCAATGGTTGATGAAATTGCCGCAGTCAGGGCTCATCAGTCCAAAAGTAAAAAGGGACTACCGGTTTCCCCACTTGCGGGAAAGAATAAATTGTAGTAAAATGAAAGGTAACGTATCAACCGAATCAAGAAAGGACGACGTTTTTTGGGTATTAAGAAACTTTTTTCCGCCAAGGACATGACGGTAGGCGCGCCCTGGCAGCGTATTGCCGAGTTTGCCGTACCCATGATCCTGGGCAATGTCGCCCAGCAGCTGTATAACACGGTGGACTCCATCGTGGTGGGCAAATATGTAGGTGACAACGCTCTGGCTGCCGTCGGCAGCGCCAGCCCCATCCTCAACCTGCTGCTGGCGCTGTTTGTGGGCGTTTCCACCGGCGCGGGCATCCTGATCTCCCAGCGGTTCGGCGCCGGCGACCGCAAGGGCCTGTCCAAGGCCATCGGCAACTGTATCACCCTGGCGGCCATCGCCTCGCTGCTCTGCCTGATCATCGGCACGCTGGTGGCGCGGCCTCTGCTGGAGCTGCTGGACACGCCGGCCTCCATCATTGACTGGTGCACCGATTATCTGCGGATCTTCTTCATCGGCGGCGCGGGCTTCATTTTCTACAACATCCTGTCGGGCGTTCTCCGCGGTATGGGCGACTCGGCCTCGGCGCTGGTGTTCCTCATCGTTTCCACCATTTTGAACATCGGTCTGGATATCTGGTTCGTTGCCGGCTTCGGCATGGGCGTTCCCGGCGTTTCTCTGGCCACCGTCATCGCCCAGGGTATCTCGGCGGTGTTGTGCTACCTCAAGCTGATGCGCATGCGCAACGTCTTTGACCTGGACCGCAGCCAGTTCAAGCTGGAAAAGGAAAGCGCCCTGAAGATCCTCAAGCTGGGTCTGCCCTCGGGCATCACCCAGGCCATCATGTCCCTGGCCATGCTGGTGGTGCAGAGTCTCACCAACAGTCTGGGTGAGATGGTCATCGCCGCCAACGTCATCATCATGCGTGTGGATGGCTTCGCCATGCTGCCCAACATGACCTTCGGTCAGACCATGAGTGTCTACACCGGCCAGAATGTGGGCGCCGGCAAGGTAGACCGTGTGCAGAAGGGCACCAAGCAGGGTCTGATCATGGCCGTGGGTCTGTCTGCCATCGTCACCACGGTGCTGCTGTTCCTCAACAAGTTCCTGTTCGGTTTCTTTACCGACACCCCCGAGCTCATCCATCTGGCCGGCCGCATGATGCGCATCATGGCTGTTGGCTACGTGGGCGTGGCGGTGTCTCAGGTGCTGGGCGGCGTTATGCGCGGCGCCGGCGATACCATGACCCCCATGTGGATCTCCATGATCACCACCATCGTTCTGCGTATCCCCGTGGCCTACGGTATGGCGTATTTCACCGCCAGCGCCGCATGGCCCAACGGTCATCCCTTCTCCCTGTCTACTTCTCTGCTGATCTCCTGGACCGTGGGCGCCGTCATCAGTTTCGTGGCCTACCGCCGGGGCAAATGGCGCAAAAAGGCCCACCTGTCCATGGGTAAAAGCGCGTAACGGAGGCACTGTATGAACTGGTTGTCTGAACTGTTGACCAATCCCTGGCTGGTCTGTCCGGTCAGTTCCTGGGCGGTGGCGCAGGTGCTGAAGGTCATCATCAACGCCGTCCTCAACAAAAAGCTGGACTGGGAGCGTCTGTTCGGTGACGGCGGTATGCCCTCGGGCCATTCCGCCACCGTGTCCTCGCTGGCCATGTTCGCCCTGCTGAAGGCGGGCCCCAGCTCCTTTGAGTTCGCCGTCTGCGCCATTCTGGCCATCATCGTCTGCCATGACGCCATGGGCGTCCGGTTTGAAACGGGCAAGCAGGCCCAGATGATCAACGAGATCATCCGTACGGTGGAGGTGCTGAGCAAGCAGGACCTCCCCGAAGTCAAACTGAAGGAGCTGGTGGGTCATACGCCCATTCAGGTGCTGGCCGGCATTACCATCGGTATGTGCAACGCCGCAATGTTTTATTATTGGATCCTGTAACAAAGAACGGAGGTCACGACGATGTCTGTATCCGCCCATCGCGCGTTCAATCTGCTGAAAGAACTGGCCTATGAAAAGGTCAGCTGCTCCCCCGAGGAAAAGAAGGCCGCCCAGCGTCTGCTGGACGAGGCCCGTTCCTGCGGCGTGGAGGCCCATCTGGAAGAGTTCTCCGTCAAGTGCGGCAAGGTGTCCCGTGCCAAGCTGACGGTGACCGCCCCCTATTTGAAGGAGTATACCGTCACCGGTTACGAGCGGGCGGTGTCCACCCCCGAAAGCGGCCTGGAGGGCGCCTTCTATTACGCCGAAAACCTGCTGCCCGCCCATCTGGAACAGGTGAAGGGCAAGATCGTCATGATCAACGGCCGTCTGCGCCGTGCCGATTACGAAAAGCTGAAGAAGGCCGAGGCAGCCGCCATCATCACCTTCTCCGGCACCACGGTCGACCGGCTGAACGACACCGACTGCGACATCCGCAAACTGCGGGAGACCCTCACCGAGCCTTTCGGTGACGCTGTGGCGGTGAATATGCGTGCCGCCGATGCCGCCGAGATGGTTCGCCGGGGCGCCAAAACCGTCCGTATCGAGCTGGAAGGCCAGCAGTACGAGGGCATTTCCCAGAACGTGTGCGCCGTCATTCCCGGTACCGAAAAGCCGGAGGAGATCATCTCTCTGGGCGCCCACTACGACAGCGTATATTTCTCCACCGGCGTTTATGACAATATTTCGGGCAGTGTGATCCTCATGGAGCTGCTGCGGCACTTTGCCGCCAATCCGCCCGCCCGCACCCTGCAGTTCTGCTGGTACGGTTCGGAGGAACAGGGGCTGCTGGGCTCCAAGGCCTGGACAGCCGCCCACGAGGAGGAACTGGCCAAGCATCGGCTGATGATCAACGTGGACGTTGCCGCTCCCACCCTGGGCCACAATGTGGCGCTGGTGATGGCCACCGACAAGGCGGTGGGATACATCGACGCCATGATGCTGGAAAAGGGCTACCCCTGCGAGGCGAAGCTGGATATCTACTCCAGTGACTCGGTGCCCTTCGCCGACAAGGGCGTTCCCGCCGTCAATCTGTGCCGCTTCGGCGCGCCGGGCGCCAACTATATCCATGACCGCCGGGACAATCTCAAGAGCAAGTACATCGACGAGCGGGCGCTGGACATCACCCTGCAGCAGGCTCTGTGCCTGACCGACCGGGTGGCCAACGCCGCCGTGTTCCCCATCGCCAGAGAGATCTCCGACACCATCAAGACCAAGGTGGACGAGTATCTGTTCAAAACGAAGAAAGAGGGAAAGTAAATGAAAGCGGGTTACGGGAAGCGCATCGCGCTGTGCGTCGCCGGCCTGATGCTGTACGCGCTGGGCAACTTCTTCGGCGTCATCGCCGGCTCGGCGGGCACCAACGCGTGGAATACCCTGTCCATCGGCCTGTCGGGCAGCCTGAACATCAGCTTCGGCACGGCGTCCTTTGTCATCAGCCTGGCCATCATTCTGGTGGATCTGGTGTTCAAGGGCAAGCTGGGCCTTGGCACGGTGATGAACGTGGTGCTGATCTCCATCTTCTCCGACTGGATGCTGGCGGCCTTTACCTTCCTGCCCGTGGCGGAGGGCGGCCTGCTGGGCGTGGTGTATACCCTCATCGGACAGGTGGTGCTGGGCTTTGCCACTATCGTGTATATGACTCCCGGTCTGGGCTGCGGCCCCCGGGATACCCTGATGCTGATCATCGGAAAAAAGTTCCCCAAAGCGCCCATCGGCGGCGTGAAGTTCGGCATCGAGGTGTGCGTTCTGGTGATCGGTGTGATCATGGGCGCGCCCTTCGGTCTGGGCACCGTGCTGGTGATGGCGCTGCAGGCCAGCATTTTTCAGGCGGTCTGCCGGATCACCCGATACGAACCCCGGGATATCCGCCACGAAGATTTGGCGGAAACCGCCCGCAAGCTACTGAAAAAAGCGTAAAACAAGAAAAAGACACGAACGGACCGTTCGTGTCTTTCTTTTTGCGAAAAAAAGAGCCTGCCGAAGCAGGCTCTTTGGTGACGCGGAACTTATTCGGCTCTCTGGTAAACGCGGGTGTAGACCTGAACGCCCCAGGCCTTGCCGTCGCGGACCCAGAAGTGGCAGCGACCGCAGCGCTGGCCCTTCTTGTTGAAGATCAGGAACCAGGTCTCACCGCAGTGGACCAGGTCGTAGATGCCCAGGGGGCGCTTGACCTTCAGCTTGCCTTCTTCGGTGAACACCTCGAAGTCCACGGGGATACCCTCGTGGCAGGTGTACTTGCCTTCCAGCATCTCGGGCTGGGAGAACTGCTCACCGGTGGGATGCAGCCAGACCTGCTCCTCGTCCAGAGGACGGCCCATGAGCATATTGCCCATCATCCAGCACAGATCGTCGGTATCCTGATCGCCCTCGTTGCAGAAGGCAACGTAGCTGTAGTTCTCACCCAACAGGAAGCAGCCGTGGGTGGAAACGCCGTGCAGACCGCCGGAGTGCTCGCAGATGACGTGGCCGTTCCACAGGCGCTTGTTCAGGCCGTAGCAGTAGTGGGCCTTCTCACCCAGGGGGAACTGGGGGCCGCACATCATGTCGGCGGCAGCGGCGGGGATGGCCTGGACGCCGTCAATGACGCCGTGGTTGGACAGGCACTGATAGTAACGGGCGAAGTCGTGGGCGGTGGACTTGACGCAGGCGCAGGCGCGGAAGGGAGGCAGGATGCCCCAGGCGTCGTCGATCTGCAGATTGCCGTCGTCGTCACGGCCCCACAGACGGGTGATGTTGCCGTCGGAGGCGATCTTCTGGGCCTCGGAGCAATCCTCGTCCAGAACGGTGCGGAACATACCGATGGGCTTAAAGACGCGCTCGGAGAGGAACTTCTCCAGAGGCTCGCCGGCGGCCTTGTCGAAGATGTAGCACAGGATGGCGTAGCCTTCGTTGGAGTAGCTCATGTACTCGCCGGGGCCGCCCAGGGTCTTGTACTTGCCTTCGGAAATGTAGTCGATGATCTGCTCGATGGTGTTCATCTGGTTGGGGGCGGTGGCCTTCATGGCCTCGACCCACTCACCGCTGCGGCCGGGGGTGTTCAGCGCGATGGACCACTCCAGGGGCTCCATGGGAGGAATGCCGGCGGTGTGGCAGGCCAGATGATGGCAGGTAACGGCCATCTTGGGGCTGCCCTTCAGCTCAAAGTTGGGGAAGTACTTGGCAACGGGATCGTTCCAGTTGAACTTGCCCTCGGCGGCCAGAATGGACAGAGCCAGGCACACGGTGGACTTGCTCATGGAAGCGATGCCCATGATGGTGTGCTCGTTCAGGGGACGGCCCTGGTTCTCGTCGCCGTAGCCGTAGCCCTTCTCGAAAATGACGCCTTCGGGGCCGCGGATGGACACGGTAACACCGGGCAGATCCTTTTCCTTGATGCGCTTTGCCAGAGCGGCATCCAGCGCCTGCAGATCGTATTTCATAGTAATGTTCTCCTCTCGGGGTGAAAATTTACTCAACAAAAGTATCATAGCAAGTTTTTCGACAAAAAACAACCGAAAATAGTGGTTTTGTGCGGAAAAACAAAAAAGGCAACCGATTTTATGTCGGTTGCCTTTTGCATCACGAATAGAAGCCGGTGACGGAAGGTCACGGACGATCCCGGAACAGCGGCTTGCCGGCCAAAACGCCGGTGGTGCAGTCGTTTTCCAAAGCGATCTCGCCGTTGACCACCACGCAGGCAAAGCCGGTGTTGCCCCGGGTGGGATGGGCAAAGTCGCCCAGATCGGCCACGGTCTCCGGGTCGAAGAGCACCAGATCGGCGTCCATCCCTTCCCGGATGAGGCCCTTTGCGGACAGGTTGTACACCATGGCGGGGAGACAGGTCATCTTGCGGATGGCGTTTTCCAGGGTGATGATCTTCTTTTCCCGCACATAGCGGCCAAGGATACGGGGGAAGGTGCCAAAGGTCCGGGGGTGGTCGGAGGCCTTTTGGCCGTTGCCGCCGTCCGAGCCGAACATGGCGCGGTCCCACCGCATCACCCGTTCGATATCCTCTTCACTCATGCTGAAATAGATAGCCGTGGTGGTCATTTTGTCATCCCGCAGCACATCGCAGAGCAGGTCATAGGGATCCATCCCTTTTTCATCCGCAAGATCTGCCAGCATTCGTCCGTTATAATCCGGATGGGAGGCGGAGTCGCCGATCATGGTATAGCGGAAGGGGCGTTCTGAAGCGGCGATCTCCATAACAGCCGGCTTGAGCGCCGCCCTTCGGGCCGGGTCGGTGACCATGTTCACCATATCGTCCAGGCCCGACGCGTGCAGATGCTGGGGGATGAGGGCCTTCAGGCCGTTGGAAGAGGCGATGTAGGGGTACTGGTCACAGAACACATCGAAGCCGTCGGCAACGGCGGTTTCCATCATGGAGAGGGTGGCGGCCGTTTTGTTCCAGTTCATGAGACCGCCCATGGCTTTGTGGTGGGAGTGGACATAACGCACACCGGTGGCGCGGACCACCTGCAGCAGTTCATGGGTGGCTTCAATGAGTGTGTCGGCTTCGCCGCGGACATGGGCGGTGATGATGCCGCCGTATTCTGCCACCACCTGCGCCAGCGCGATCAGCTCGTCGGTGTCGGCGTAACTTCCGGGGGGATAGCGCAGGCCGAAGGAAAGGCCCATGGCCCCTTCTTCCATGCATCGGCGCAGCAGCTGCTGCATTTTGGCCAGCTCTTCGGGGGTGGCCGCGCGGTTTTCGTAGCCCAGCACCGCCGCCCGCAGCAAGCCGTGGCCGACAAGGAAGGTGAAGTTGACACCCAATGGCAGGTCTTTCAGATGCCGGCGATAGTCGGTCAGCGAATATCTGCAGCGCAGACTTTCCTCGCTGTATGTGCCGCCAATAGAGCGCAGGCAGTCGGAAAAGCGCTCTTCGGTAAAGGGCACGGGGGAATCGCCGCACATACCGCCGATGATGGTGGTGACACCCTGGGCCAGCATATGGCGGCAGTGGTGCACCTCCTCGATGTGGCAGTCCAGATGGCTGTGGGCGTCGATGAAGCCGGGGGCCAGCACCTTTCCGGTGCCGTCGATGACCCGCCCGGCCTTCGCGCGCAGATTGTATCCGATCCGGGCGATCTTTCCGTCCTTCACCGCCACGTCGGCGTGGTACATGGGGTTGCCCGTACCGTCGGCGATGCGGGCGTTTCGGATGATAATGTCGTACATGCCGTGGGGCTTACGCCTTGACGGTGCCGTCGGCGTTGAACAGCGGCAGCTTTTCCAGATAGATCAGGTCGGCGCGGGTCTGGGCGTCGCCCTCGGCCAGAATGGCCATTTTGCCGCAGATGATGCCGCCGGCCTTTTCCACCAGAACCTCCAGGGCGTGGAGGGACTCGCCGGTGGAGATGACGTCGTCCACGATGAGGATACGCTTGCCGCGCATCAGTTCGGCGTCCTTGCCGTCCAGATACAGGGTCTGCTGCTTGTCGGTGGTGATGGAGCGGACGGAGGACTCAAACACCGAGCTCATGTACAGCTTGGTGTTTTTGCGGGCGATGAAATAGGTGCTGTCGCCGCGCTGGCGGGCCATTTCGTGGGCCAGGGGGATGCCCTTTGCCTCGGCGGTGATCAGATAGTCGTATTCGGGGGCCTTTTCCAGCAGAGCGCCGGCGGCCGCCACCGTCAGCTGGGCGTCGCCGAAGATGACGAAAGCACCGATATACAGATCATCGGTAACACGGCACAGGGGGAGATCCCGCTGCAGGCCGGCGATTGTCATGGTGTGATGCATAAAAACAGCCTCTTTTCTGTAAGTTTTCCATCATCATTATAATACGCCGCCTGCAAAAGTCAAATGGAAGCCGCAGAGAAAGTGGCGTAAAATTTGCCGTGACTATTGCAAAATGTCTGAATATTTTGTAAACTGAAAGAGTAATATTTACCTTTAAGGAGGAACTGAGTCTTATGGAAAAATTCTTTAAGCTCAAGGAAAACGGCACCAACGTTCGTACCGAGATCGTGGCCGGTCTGTCTACCTTCATGACCATGGCCTACATCATCGCGCTGAACCCCAACCTGCTGACCAACTTTGACACCGGTTCTCCCCTGTGGAACGGCGTGTTCATGGCTACCTGTATCGCCTCCGGCGTCGGCTGTATCGTGATGGCTTTCCTGGCCAACAAGCCCTTCGCCATGGCTCCCGGTATGGGCCTGAA
The DNA here is from genome assembly GCA_017559995.1 of Clostridia bacterium. Lineage (GTDB taxonomy): Bacteria > Bacillota > Clostridia > Oscillospirales > Butyricicoccaceae > UBA4644. Next base: position 21,835 of record JAFYPP010000044.1, read on the forward strand.
CAGCTTCTTTGCCCTGGTGGTCTCCAATATCGTGGCCATGACCGGCATGACCTATCTGGAGTCCTTCCAGTCCGCCCTGATCATCATCCTGGTGGAAGGTATCGTCTTTATCATCCTGTCCATCTTCAATGTCCGTGAAAAGATCGTGGAAGCCATCCCCCTGGGCGTCCGTCTGGGTATCGGCCCCGCCATCGGTCTGATGCTGATGAACATCGGCCTGGGCTCCAACGTGGGCATCTATGCCGAGGGCAACGGCTTCACTGCTCCTTTCTATGTCATGCGTGACTTCTTCGGCGCCCTGACCCCCAGCGTCATTCAGGGCAACATGGGCGAAGCCGGCTACACCCAGATGGTGCTGACCGTCATCACCATGTTCGTTGGTCTGTTCGTCATCGTGGCCCTGGATCATAAGGGCGTCAAGGGCTCCGTCCTGCTGGGTATGCTGGCCGCTTCCGTGGTTTACTGGATCGGCTCCTTCACCGTGCTGGACACCAATCCCTTCGCTTCTCTGGCCACCGCTTCTTTCCTGCCTCCCGTTGCCGATATGGCCGAGACCACTCTGTTCAAACTGAACTTCGCCGGCTTCGCCAGCATCGGCTGGTTCACCGTCACCACCCTGGTTGTGACCTTCTGCATCATCGATATGTTCGACACCATCGGCACTCTGGTTGGTACCGCCAGCCGCGCCGGTATGCTGGACAAGGAAGGCAATATGCCCCAGATGAAGGAAGCTCTGTTTGCTGACGCCGTTGGTACCACTGTCGGTTCTCTGACCGGTACCTCTACCGTTACCACCTTCGTCGAGTCTGCTGCCGGCGTTGAGGCAGGCGGCCGCACCGGTATGACCGCCCTGACCGTTGGCGTTCTGTTCCTGCTGTCCACCTTCATCGCCCCCATCGCCGCCATCATCCCCGCCGCCGCTACCTCTTCCGCTCTGATCTATGTCGGTATCCTGATGCTGGGCAACCTGAAGCACATCGACTTCTCCGACATGACCCAGCTGCTGCCCGTGTGCATCATGCTGCTGGCCATGCCCGTTTCCAGCTCCATCGGCCACGGCATCGGTCTGGCTCTGATCACCTACACCATCATGAAGGTCGTCACCGGCAAGGCCAAGGACGTCTCCGCCCTGACCTATATCCTGTCCCTGATCTTCCTGATCAAGTTCTTCCTGGTTGCTTAAGTTCTTTTCAATGCCCCCTCTGTGGAGGGGGCATTTTCATTTAACACGGATTTTACAAAACACAACGGTTTCTTTACCAAGGCTTCACTGTTTTGCGGTTGGGGTTTTACAAAAATCATGGTATACTTTGACTGTAATTAGAAAAGCTGAAAGATAATTGATATGTAAAGGACGAAAACCATGGATCTGTTTAACCTTCTCGCGCTGGGCGGCGGCCTGGCCCTGTTCCTCTACGGTATGAGCGTCATGTCGGTGGGTCTGGAAAAACTGGCCGGCGGCAAGTTGGAAGGCATCCTTCGCACCATGACTTCCAGCCCCATGAAGGGCCTGCTGCTGGGCGCCGTGGTCACCGCCGTGATCCAGAGCTCTTCCGCTGTCACCGTCATGCTGGTGGGTCTGGTCAACTCGGGCATCATGTCGCTGCACCAGACGGTGGGCGTCATCATGGGTGCCAACGTGGGTACCACCATCACCGCCTGGCTGCTGAGTCTGGTGAGCGTGGACGGCAGCGGCGTCTTTATGAAGATGCTCAAGCCCGCCAACTTCTCTCTGGTGCTGGCCATGATCGGTATCCTGTTCATCATGGCAGGCAAGACCCAGAAGAAAAAGGATATGGGTTCCATCTTCCTGGGCTTTACCATCCTGATGTACGGCATGAGCATGATGTCCGACGCGGTGGAGCCCCTGAAGGATATGCCCGGCTTCGCCGATCTGTTCACCAAGTTCCAGAATCCTCTGCTGGGCGTTCTGGTGGGTGCGGTCCTCACCGCGGTCATCCAGTCCTCCTCCGCTTCGGTGGGTATTTTGCAGGCGCTGTCCCTCACCGGTGCGATCACCTACAGTGCCGCTTTCCCCATCATCATGGGCCAGAATATCGGTACCTGTATCACCTCGGTGATCTCTTCTATCGGCGCCAGCCGTTCCGCCCGGAAGGTCAGTATTATCCACATTGCCTTTAACCTGATCGGTACGGCCACCTTCCTGATGGTGTATCTGGCGGCCAGAACGCTGGTCCAGCCGGTGGCGGAGTTCTTCGCCGGCACCATCGATCCCGCCGGCATCGCTATCTGCCACAGTATTTTCAACATTGCTACCACCCTGCTGCTGCTGCCTTTCGGCAAGCAGCTGGTAAAGATCGCCGACAAGGTCATCAAGGACAAGGCCGATATCAATGCCGGCTATACCACCGAACTGCTGGACAGCCGCGTTCTGTCCATCCCCGCCATGGCCATTGCCGCCTGCAACAGCCTGACCGAACAGATGGCTGTGGCCGCCTCCTACGCGGTGGGTACCGCCATGGATCTGCTGGATGACTACAATGAGGCCGGCGCTTCCTCTCTGGAGGAAGGCGAGGAAACCCTGGATATGTACGAGGACCGTCTGGGCCAGTACCTGACTCAGATCTCCGGTCGAGGCCTGTCCGAACACGACAGCCGTCAGCGGTTCAAAATGCAGCACGTCATCGGCGATTTCGAGCGTCTGGGCGACCATGCCATGAATCTGTTGAAGTCCGCCAAGGAAAAGCAGGAAAAGGGCCATCAGTTCACCGAAGAAGCCGCGGCCCAGATGGCCGTGCTCAAGGTCGCCATCGGCGAGATCCTGGACCTGACCACCCGAGCCTATACCCAGAACTCTCTGGAGCTGGCCGCGCAGGTGGAGCCTCTGGAGCAGGTCATCGACGGTCTGATCCGCAAGGCCCGGTCCTCTCACCTGAGCCGCCTGAACAACGGTCAGTGCACCATCGAGATGGGCTTTGTGCTGGCTGACGTGCTGAGCAACTACGAGCGTGTGTCCGACCACTGCTCCAATATCGCCGTGGCCATCATCGAGGCCGAAAGCGACCGTTACGACAGCCATGAGTATCTGGACTCCATCAAGAGCGGTGAAAACCGTGAGTTCCAGCAGAGCTACAAGCAGTTTGCTGAAAAGTACGCCATCTAACATCAAAAGAAAAGTCCCGTGGGCGATCCCACGGGACTTTTTTTGCAATTTAATCGGTGAGGGCGGCCAGCAGCCGGGCGGTGGCCAGCATCACGTTGTCCAGGCTGGTGGCCAGGTTCAGTCGAATAAATCCCTTGAAGGCATCGCCGCCGAACCAGTCGCCGTAGTCCACGGCAAGGCCGCAGACCTCCTGTACGATAAATTTGGTGTTTTCGGGATCCAGACACCGGCGCAGGTCGATCCACACCAGATAGGTGCCCTCCAGGGGAGAGATCACCGCCTCGGGGAGGCGGTCATTGAACTCGGCGCACAGGGCCTGATAGTTCTCGTCTACCCGTTCCAGCAGGGACTCCAGCCAGGGCGCGCCGCCGGTATAGGCCGCGGCCGCGGCCACATAGCCTACGGAGGGGCCTCCGCCGCAGCAGGCGGCGTCGGTGAAGGCGTCGTACTTCCGGCGAATGTCCTCGTCGGGGATCACCACAAAGGCGTTCTGCAGACCGGCCAGGTTGAAGGTCTTGGAGGCAGAGGTCAGGGTGACGGTGGGGCCTTTGTGAACGGTGGCGGTGGGGATATGGGGATTGCTGCCGACGATGAGATCCTGATGGATCTCGTCGGACAGGATGGTGACGCCGTGCTTTTCGCACACGCGGCACAGTTCTTCCAGCTCCTGCCGACGCCACACCCGGCCCACGGGATTGTGGGGGGAGGAGAAGATCAGCAGCTTGGAGCCGGTGGAAGCGAAGTGGGCGTCCAGAGCGTCAAAATCCATGGTGTAGCGGCCGTTTTCGTTCACCAGATCGCAGGAGAGCAGCTTGCGGCCGCTGTCCTGAATGGCGCCGAAGAAGGGGTAATACACCGGCTTGAGGACGGTGACGCCGTCGCCGGGGGCGGTGAGGGCCTGCACCAGCCAGTACAGGGCGGGCACCACGCCGGGGGTGATCCGCAGCCATTCCTTCTCTGCGGCGTAACCGTGGCGGGCCTCTTCCCAACGCAGGAAGGCCTTGTAGTAACGGTCGGGGGTCTGGTAATAGCCGTAGGCGCCGTGGGCGGCCCAGGAGGCTACCGCCTCCCGAACGCAGGCAGGGGCCTGAAAGTCCATATCGGCCACCCAAAGGGGCAGCAGACCGCCTTCGCCGAAGCGGCTCTTGGCGCCATCCCATTTCAGACAATCGGTGCCGTTGCGGTCAACATAGATCAAAGATTCCCGGTCCATAGGGGCCTCCTTTTGAATACAAAAAGTTATTTCTTACAGATAAATAACAAATGGTTGCTGTGCCCAAGCATCTCGGGTTTTTCGCACAGACGAAAATGTAGTTCCAGATAACGGGCATAGCTTTCTTCGTCCAGCTCATTGATGCGGTGTGCCATCAGTTCTGAAAGGCCGTCGGAGGCCACTTCTTTTTGGATGGACAACCCGGCATCACAGAGCATGGCGCGGCATTCGGGTACGGTGTGGAACACGAAGGGGAAATCGTGGAGACGGAATGTATCGTGGTCGTAATCACCGGTTTTGAAATAATCCTTGTCATATCCCAACTCGGTAAAAAATACCATGTCGTGGGAAATAAAGGCGAAAAACAGAGTGCCGTCGGGACGGCAAACCCGCATAGCCTCCCGGATGCATTTCTGCCGGTCGGCCGGGTCCTGAAGATGGTACAGAGGGCCGAAGATCAGCACGGCGTCAAAACTTTTGTCCGCCCAGCGGGAGAGATCCAGCGCGTTGCCCTGCACCAGATCGATGCCGTATTCGGGACGCAGTTTGTTTTGGAAGGCGCGGATGTTGGCATCGGCAAGTTCCAGTGCCGAGACCTGGTAACCTTTCCGTGCCAGGTGCAGGCTGTATTCTCCGGTGCCGGCGCCCACATCAAGGATGGCGGCGCCGGGGTTCAGCATCTGCTCGATATAGCGGATGTTTGTGAGAAACTCTACCCGGGCAGCAGGGGAGCGCAGCCGGGCATCCTCGTTGAAAATATCGTAGGTGCGGTTGACCCGCTCGGCTTCATTTTGGATTTTGTAAAGTTCGTCAAAGGTCATAGAAATCTCCCTGAATGGTATCCCAGGGCGCGCCCTGGGGCTTGGCCTCAAAGGTCATGGGCTTGCCCGTTTTGGGGTGGGGAAAACCCAGATCGCAGGAAAACAGAGCCAGTTCACCCTTCACCCGGCTGCCGTACTTGCCGTCGCCCCACAGGGGCATGCCACGGGAGGAGAACTGCACCCGGATCTGGTGGGTGCGGCCGGTGTCCAGCGCCACCCGCACCAAGGCGTTCTCGCCGTCGTTCCAAAGGGTGCGGTAGGTAAGCCGGGCGTCACGGACGCCCTTTCGGGGGCGGCTGACGGCAAAAACCTTGCCCTTGCGGCTGTCCTTGAAGAGATAGTCGGTCAGTTCGCCTTCCTTTTCGGCGGGAACACCGGAGATCAGGGCGAAATACTCTTTTTTCAGCTGCTTTTCCTGCACCGCGCGGGACAGGCCGGCGGCGGCCTTGGAATGGCGGGCAAACACCATCAGACCGGAGGCTCCCCGGTCCAGCCGGTGGATGGGATAGACCTGTCCGCCGCATTGGTCGGCAAGGACGGTCAGCAGACTTTCGGGGCCTTCGCCTTCGGACAGCAGGCCGGCAGGCTTTATACAGACGATGATATCGTTGTCGATGTGGATGATGTCGATCATAGGCAATTCAAAATATCCAGCGGCCGGGCTGCCAGAGCGTGGGCGCCGGCCTGTTTCAGTTCCGCCTCGCCGCGGAAACCCCACAGGCAGCCAACGCCTTTGGCGCCGGCGTTGCGGGCGAACAGGATGTCCACGTCACTGTCGCCGCAGTAGAGGGTCTCCTCGGGGGCGACGTCCAGCAGGTCACAGACATGGAAGTACACCGCCGGGTCGGGTTTGACGGCAAAGGGCGGCTGCTGGCCCCAAATGACGTCCAGCGGCGCCGAGGGCAGCAGGGTGTCCATGACGGTTTTTGCCTGGGGAGCGGGTTTGTTGGTGATGAGGGCCAGCTTCAGACCACGGTCCTTCAGCTGCCGCAGCAGGTCGGGGACGCCCTCGTACACCACCGTATCATCGCAGCAGTGGGCCAGATAACGGGCGTTGTACCGCTCCAGCAGGGTGTCGGCCAACTGCTGCCGGTCGGCGGCAAGGGCGCGCTGGCAGAGGGTCTTCATGCCGTTGCCCACCATTTTGTAATATTGTTCGATGGAAAAGACCGGCTGCCCCAGACTTTCCAGAGCGTGGTTCATGGCGCCGCCGATGTCGTAAATGCTGTTGACCAGGGTGCCGTCCAGGTCAAACAGAACCGCTTTGATCATGAATAATTCGCCTCGGTTTCCTGCAGTAACTGCAAAAATTGCTGACGGACGGGTCCGGGGGAGAGGATCCGGGCCTGCGCGCCGAAACTGAACACCCAGGACAGGAACTGGGGGCTGACGGCAACCTGGGTGGTGACCACGAAGTGGCTGTCGCCGTCGGGGGAGAGAAAGACCTCCCGGCCGAAGCGGTCGGCCACCACGCCGATGAGGCTGTTTTCGAACCGGATCTTGACGGTCTCCAGCTGGCCGTGATACATCCCGAACAGCCCGGAGGCGTAGGTGCCGGGGTCGAAGGAGGCCAGGACATCCTTGCCCTCCCGGGGCAGATCCACGATGTCCAGATCCTGCATTTTGTCCACACGGTAGTGGCGGACGTCCTGACTCAGGTGGTCAAAGGCCACCAGATAGTAGTTTTCATTGTCCCAGATGAGCCACCAGGGGCTGACCTGGTACCAGTCACCGTTTTTGCGCAGACGCTTTTCCACTCGCTCCCGGCCACGGCCCAATGCCCACTCGAAATAATGGAAGCGGATCTGTCTGCCGCTGTCGATGGCTTCGTGGAGGGCGTCCACCGTGTAGTAGATGGACTCGTTCATGGCCTTGATGCGGCGGGTGACGTAGACCTGCCGCTGGAGCTGACGTGCCTGATGGGTGGAGGTCAGCGCCTCCACCTTGCGGATCAGCTGGTCGGTCTTTTTGTGGGTGATGAACCGGGAGGACTGGACGGCGTCCACCAGCAGCTTCAGCTCGGGCAGTTCAAACTCCCGCCCGGCCACGTAATAGCCCACCGAGCGGCCGTCCCGCTGTTTTTCGATGTCCATGCCGAACACCCGGAGGGTCTCCAGATCGTCGTACAGGCTTTTGCGGTCCCGCACGTCCACGCCCTGGGCCTGCAGCAGGTCCATCATTCGGGCGATGGTCATGGGGTGTTCCTGGTCGGTCTGCTGGTTGAGGATGCGGGCCAGGTACAGCAGTTTTGCCTTTTGGTTCTGACCTTTTGCCATGGGATCAGGCCTCCTCTTCTTCGTAGAGCAGCAGCAGCGCTTCTTCCGCCGCTTCCTTTTCCTGAAACAGTTCGCCCAGCTTTACATAGTCCTCGGCAGGGCAGGCCGCCATCTGCTCTTCCAGCGCTTCCAGCTGCTTTTCCAGAGCGGCGATCTCCTTCTGCCGGGCTTTTTTGCGCTTTTCCGCCTCGCGGGAGCGAACGTTTTCGCTCTTGGGCTTGTCCTCTTTTACGGGCTTTTCCGCCTTGGCGGCTTTCTTTTCCCGCTCACGCATGGCGGCTTCCGACTGCAGCTGCCGCTCACGCTGCTCTTTGAACTCCTTGTAACCGCCAAGGAAGTCGGTGATCTTGCCGTCCTCCACCAGCCAGATGCGAGTGGCGAAGCGGTCGATGAAATAACGGTCGTGGGACACGAAGATCATGGTCTCGGAGAAGTCGTCAATGGCGTCCTCCACCCATTCACGGGACAGAATGTCCAGATGGTTGGTGGGCTCGTCCAAAAACAGGGTGTTGATCTTCTGGTACATGAACAGGCACAGCTTCAGGCGGGTCTTTTCGCCGCCCGACAGGACGCTGACGGTCTTGAACACGTCGTCGCCCTTGAAATTGAAGGATGCCAGCCGGTCACGGGCCTCCTGGGTGGAGCAGTTGGTGCCGTAGAGCAGGGTGTCCACCAGATTGCGCTCGGGATGGTCAAAATACACGTTCTGGGGCAGATAGCCGGGCTGAAGGCCCACGCCGTCGTAGATACGGCCGCCCATGGGCTGCTGCAGATGCAGCAGGGTGGTCAGCAGGGTGGTCTTGCCGGCGCCGTTGGGGCCCAGGATGGCGATGCGCTCGCCCCGGAACACCATGGAGGTGAAGTCCCGGATCAGGGGCTTGTCGAAGCCCACCGACAGGTTTTCGATGGCGAACACATCCTCGCCGGATTGGGCAGCCAGATTGAACTGGTTTTTCATTTTGCGCTCCTGACGGATGGTCTGGATGCGCTCCATGCGGTCGAGGCGCTTCTGCATGGAAAAGGCACGCTTGTGCAGGGCGTCATTGCCCATAAACGCCCACAGGTGAAGGTTGCCCACGGCCTTTTCCAGACGGGCGATCTCCTTGTCCTGGCGCTTTTTCGCCGCCTCCAGCTGGCGGGCCAGCTCATCCCGTTTTTCCACGAAATAGCTGTAGTTGCCCGGCCAGTTGACCATCTGTCCGTCCCGCAGTTCCAGGGTGCGATTGGTGACGCTGTCCAGGAAATAGCGGTCGTGGGACACGATGAGCACCGTGCCCCGGAAGGACTTCAGGTAACTTTCCAGCCACTCGATGGAGTCCATGTCCAGATGGTTGGTGGGCTCGTCCAGCAGCAGCAGGTCGGTGCCCGACAGCATCAGCCGGGCCAGATTGACCCGGGTCTTTTCGCCGCCGGACAGGCTCATAAAGGGCCGTCCCTGCATATCGGGGTCGATCTTCAGACCGCCGGTCATGCGGTCGTAGGCCACCTGCAGGTCATAGCCGCCGCCGTCCTCAAAGGCGGTCTGCAGACGGCTGTAGCGGTCCAGATCCACCTCCTGGCCGTCGGCCATGAGGGCTTCCATGCGGCGCATTTCCTCGCCCATGCCCTCCAGCCAGGCAAAGGCCTGCCACAGCACTTCCCGGACGGTGGTGTCGGGATCGTAGACGGGCAGCTGCTCCAGCAGGCCAAGGCGGGAGGCCTTGTTGATGGCCACCACGCCGCCGTCGTGCTCCTCCAGACCGGCGATGATCTTGAGCAGGGTGGTCTTGCCGCAGCCGTTGGGGCCGACGATAGAGGCCCGCTCGCCGTGGTGCAGGTCAAAGGAGAGCCCCTTGAGGACGTGGTGCTCTCCGAAATATTTATGAAGCTGTTGTACGCTGATTTCTGCCATTTTTGGTTTCCTCCCGAAACAGGGGATATTTTGTGGGCGGCTCTGCCGACGCCCGGACGAAGAACAGGGCGCAGGCCGCCAGAGACAGGGCAGCCGGAAGGGCGATGCCCCAGTCTGCCGGCTGCCGCAGGACACGCAGGCCCAGCCGCCAGCCGAAAAACATGGTGACGTAATAATTCCCGATGTCGACCCAAAGCACGGGCCGTCCAATGCCGAGGGCCCAGCGGTAAAAGCAATAGATGCCCAGCATGGTGCAAAAGCCGTGTCCGACCGCCGCGAACCACGCCCGGGCAAAGGCCGCCGGAGACAGGCCGGTGAGCAGTGCCGCCGTGCCCAGAGCGCCGCCCAGCGGCCAGAAGGCCAGCTTGCAGTGCTCCCAGGGGCTTTCGCTGATGGGCAGCAGCCACCGCAGCCAACGGGGTCGGCCCAGCGGCCGGTACAGAAAATGCTGCACCGTGCCGATGGCGCAGAACAAGAGAAAGATGCCCCAAAGCATAGAATCACCTCAAGGCATTCTATGCGGGCCGGTGGGAAAAGGTGCTACTGTTGCTCCACTTCGTTCTGGATGGCGGCCACGGTGCTTTTTCCGTCGCCGATCATATAATAATAGAGTTCCCGCAGGGCGGTCTTGACCACCGCGGCCACGGGGGTGGAGATCAGCATGCCCACGGGGCCCCAGATCTCACTGCAGGCCAGCAGGGCGAACATGACCCAGATGGGGTGGAGATCCACCGATTTGCCCTGCAGCTTGGGCGCCACCACGTTGCCCTCGATCTGCTGAACGATGAGCACGAAGATGAGGATCTTCACCGCCAGACCGATACCGCCGGTGATCAGGGCGAAAATGCTGTCCACCACGCCGGCGATAATGGAGCCGAAGTAGGGGATGAAGTCCATCACAAAGGCCAGAACGGAGAACAGAAGGGCGTACCGCAGGCCGATGATGCGGAAGCCGATGTAGGATACGACGGCCATACCCAGAGAGATGCACACACGGGTGCCCAGGTACTTCCAGGTGTACCGGTTGGACTCGGTGACCACACGGCCCACACGGACCGCCGCACGGGGCGGCAGGGCGTCGATGCCGTTCTGGATCATGGTGGCGCCGTCCAGCATGAAATAGACGATGAGGATGAGCACCACGATGATGTCAAAAATACCGGTGGTGGTGTTGGCCAGCCAGTTGAGGACGATGCTGAAGAACTTGGTCAGGTAGGCGTCTGCCGTGCCGGCCAGATCGGTGGCCCAGTCCAGTACGGGCTGCGGCAGGTGCCAGGAGGCCAGAAGCTCGCTGGTGCTCTCCAGCAGCTGATCAAAGTTGCCCGCGTAGGCCATCAGGTCGTTGACGATGTTGGTCATCTGCTCGATGGCAAAGGGGATGAACAAAACGCCCAGCCAAACGATCAGGCCAACCACACCCAAAAAGGTCACCAGCACCGCCACGCCCCGAGGCACACGGCCCTTGAAGGTCAGCAGCTTGACGATGGGGTTGAGCAGGTACGCGATGATCGCCGACAGAAAGAACAGCATCACCACGTCCCAGAATCGGGCGATGGAGGCGACAAAAATGATCAAAAGGATCACCAATGCCAGTAAACGGGTGTTTTTCATAAAGCGCCCTCCTTTGCGGAGCATGTTGATACTTTATCATACCATAAAACGGACAGTAGAACAAGGGCGGCAGCGCCCGGGAGCAAAAAAATTAAAAAAATAAACTTTTTTGAATTTACCCCTTGACTTTTTGCGCGATTGGTGGTATTTTAATTGAGCACCAAAGATGCGGCGTTAGCTCAGCTGGATAGAGTGTTTGGCTACGAACCAAAAGGTCAGGGGTTCGAATCCCTTACGCCGTACCAGAGATCCCGATACCCGAAAGGGTATCGGGATTTTTGCTATACGCGAAAAATGTGAGAAGAACCTGCGGGCCGAAAGAAGCCCGCGGGTTTTATTCTGTTTTGGTGTAATGGCGTGGGGTGGAGCCTGTGATCTCTTTGAAGCGCTTGGAGAAGTACACGTAATCGGTGTATCCGCATTTTTCAGCGATCTCGTTCAACGTGAGTACACTGCCGTAGGCCTCCATCATATAGCAGGCGTGTTTTATCCGGATCTCGGTCAAAAATCTGCCGGGAGTCTTGCCGGTTATTTTTTTGAACTGCGCGCGAATGTAGTCCTCGGCATAGCCGCTGCTCCTGAGCAGTTGACCGATGTTCAGCTCGCTGTTGTCAAAATCTCTGCTCAGGGTATCGGCAATGTGCCGGACCACCCGGAACATTTCGTTTTCCATCCGGATATTCTGGAGCAGGAAATGCACCAGCGCGTTGGTGAGCGCCTCGGCGTACTCTCCGTTGGAGTAGCGATTGGCGGATATAAGCTCTGCCAGCATACGCGCTTCGCCCCTGGGGGTATCGCTGACGAACGCGGCGGAAGGCAGGGCGAAGAATCTGTCAAAATCACCCAGAATGGAAATGCGCTCAAAGTCATCGCTGTCGCTCCAGGAGTTGTGCTCAACCCCCGACGGCAGGATGGCGGTTCCGCCCGGCTCCAGCGGAACGGTCTTTCCCCCGGTGCTGATATATCCGCTGCCGCGGGTGACCGTGATCAGTTCATAGACCTTGTGCCTGTGCGGATGCTTGTTGCCCGTGATCAATCCGATGCGCAGCATTGCGGCATCACCTCCCTCTCTTATTTTACCGCAATCTATGTTTTATACAAGTTAATTTATAGATAAATATATGCACTTTTTGCGTCTGCTGTTATAATAAGCCAAAAGCCGTTGTGCGTTAGGCGATTGGAGGGATACATCCATGCGAAATCGCAGTGTGGATATGCTGTCAGGCTCCGTTACCAGGGGCATGCTGTCTATGATTATCCCAATTATGACCATGAATGTCATTACCAACGTCTACAATATCGTGGACCTGACATTCCTCAAAACCTATTCCAGCGATATGTCGGTGGGCGCGGTGGGCGCCTGCTCGTCATTGTCCACCCTGTGCTCCAATATGCTGGTGGGCATCGCCGCGGGCGCCAACGTGGTGGCGGCAAGGCATATCGGCGCGGGAAACCGTGAGCGCGCGGACAAAACCGCCACCACCTCGGTCTATCTGTCGGTGTTTGGCGGCCTTGCGCTGGCCGTGATCGGCGTGCTGTTTGCCGAGACCTTCCTGCGATGGATGAACTGTCACGAAAGTCTGCTGCCCGAAGCGGTCCGGTATTTCAAAATGTATTTTTGCGGTATGCCGGCGCTGATGCTGTATACCTTCGGCGCGTCACTGCTGCGGTCGGCGGGTGACACCAGGCGGCCCATGTATATTTCGCTGCTGAGCGGCGGCGTAAAGGTGCTGCTCACCTATGTGTCGCTGGCGCTTTTGGATATGGGCGTGGCGGGCGTTGCCGCGGCTACCGTGATTTCCAACCTGATCGCCTGCGCGCTGACCTTTTTGACACTGGTGAAGTTCCAGAACGTCCTTACGGTCAGCGTCAAACCCTCGCAATTCAGCCTGCCCGATTTGAAGAACATTCTGCGTGCCGGTATTCCGGCGGGCCTGCAGAGTTCCCTTTACTCCTTCGCCAACGTGGTGATCACCTCTACGGTAAACACCTTTGGTCCCGACGCCACCACGGGATTGTCCATCGCCAACCAGTTTGACGGTCTGCTGTATCAGGTGTGCCACGCGCCGTCGCTGGCCATCGCGCCTTACATCTCCCAGAACGTGGGCGCGGGCAACATCCAGCGCGTCAAAAAATCCCTGCGCAGCAGCGTCCTGATCACTGTGGCCTTTGGCGCGACGCTGGGCACCCTGTCCACCGTGTTCTCGAGACAGCTTGCGGGGATCATGTCCTCCACGCCCGCCGTTATCGACTACGCGCAGCAGAAGATGGTGATCGTGTCCAGCACCTATTTTATCTGCGGCATCAACGAGGTCATGAGCGGCGCGCTGCGGGGTATGGACAGGCACATCGTTCCCACGGTAGCCACCTTTGTCTATATGTTCATACTGCGCATCGTTTGGGTGTATCTGGTATTCCCTCTTTGCCCCAACATGACCTTCCTGTATACCGTTTGGCCCATCGGCTGGCTGCTGTCCATCGTGACGCTGTCGGTATTCTACATCGAAAGGATCCGCAAACTGCAAAAACAGTACGCGTAAGCGACGATCATCCTGCCAAAAAAGAAACGCCCGGCCGTGCGGCCGGGCGCTTTTTTATTTTTCCAGTTCGCCGGTATAGGCGTTGATGCCGCCCAGGTCATACACCTGGGTAAAGCCCACGCCCCGGAGGGCACGGACGGCCCGGGCGGAGCGGGCACCCGACAGGCAATAGACATAGATGGGCGTATCCGGGTCGGTGACCTCCAGCGAAAAGTCCCGCAGCTTCTGGGAGGGGACGTTGCGGGCGCCGGGGATGCGGCCCTTTTCAAACTCATCGGGCTGGCGCACGTCGATGAGGATGGCGTTTTCCTGGTTCAAGTACTGTTTCAAAAGTTCCATGGCGACCTTACTTTCTTCCGTGAAGGATGGGGGACAGAGGTTTGTAGATCACGAAGGTCATGGCGGCGGTGATGGCCTCCTTGGCGAAGGTGAAGGGCACGTTGAAGGTGAGCAGGGCCTCAAACAGGTTCTCGCAGTTGGGGTTCAGGGTCTGATACATGCCCAGAATGACCTCCATGGGCATCATTTTGCCGTAGAGGGGATAGATGAGGTAATAGTTGTGGGGCAGGCTGTAGGCGGCGCAGACGGCGCAGCCGATCAGAGAGGCGATGAGGGCGCCCTTGCGGGTCTTGATCTTCTTGTAGATCAAACCGGCGGGGACGACGTAGGCCACGCCCAGCAGGAAGTTGGACAGCTCACCGACGCCGCCGGTGGTACCGCCCATGAAGTAATGCAGTACGTTTTTGATGAGGCACACCGACACGCCGGCGCCGGGGCCGTAGGCGAAGGTGGCCAGCAGGGCCGGCAGTTCGGAAAAGTCCAGCTTGATGAAGCTCGGCATGATGGGGACGCTCAGCTCGATGAACATCAGGATGAAGCCGATGGCGCTGAGCATGGCAACGCCTGCCATTTTGCGGGTGTTCTGGGTCTGCTTGGTCATGTTTTCCTTTCCGGCAGAGACAGGCACTCTCTGCCAGACGTGGCTGGTGATTTTTACGAAAAAAACGCCCTGTTTCCCCACAAAAGGGTATAACAGGGCGAATTTGCGCAAAGCCACATCTTCTTCCATCCAGACTATACTGTCGGCCCCGGAGTTTCACCGGATCATGCCTTTCGGCTCGCGGGCTGTACCGCCGGTGGGGAATCACACCCCGCCCTGAAGATTACGGACCTATGATAGCACAGGGGTATTCGGTTGTCAAGAGAGGGCACGGCCGGCCAGCCACACCTTGCGGATGGACCAGTCGCTGTCGCACAGCACCAGATCGGCGGCACGGCCCACGGCGATGGTGCCGCAAACCTCCTCCAGACCGGCGCTTTTGGCGGGGACGGCGGTGGCGGCGGCAACGGCCTGCTCTTTGGGGACGCCGGCACGGATGAGGTTGACCATGCCGTCCCAGGCGAAGGTCACCGAGCCGGCCAGGGTGCCGTCGGCAAGGGTGGCCCGGGGGCCTCGAACGGTGACGGCCTGACCGCCAAGGGCGTATTCTCCGTCCTCCAGACCGCAGGCGGCCATGGAGTCGGAGATCACCATGCCCCGGTCCTCCAGCGCCTTGAAGGCGGTTTTCAGCACGGCGGGGTGGATGTGGATGCCGTCGCAGATGACCTCAGCCAGGCAGTCGCCCGACAGGGCGGCGCCCACCAGACCGGGTTCCCGGTGGGCCAGACCGGTCATGGCGTTGAACAGGTGGGTCACCTGGGTGGCGCCGGCGGCAAAGGCCTTTTGGGCGTCATCGTAACCGGCGGGGGTGTGGGCCAGCGTTACCCGCTTGGCAGGAGCCAGATCTCGGATAAAGGCTTCGGCACCCTCCAGACAGGGATCCACCGCCACGACGCGGATGTTTCCGCCGGCGGCCTCGTCCAGCGCCGCGAAGAAGGCTCCGTCGATGGGGGTCAGGTGCCGGGCGTCATGGGCGCCCTTTTTGGCGGGGCCGAAAAAGGGGCCTTCCAGATAAATGCCCCGGATGGGGGCGGGGGCGCTGCCGCAGCGGGCGGCGGCCTCCAGCAGAAGGTCTTTGGGGTTGGTCATCAGGGTGGCCAGCACGGCGGTGACACCGTGGCGCAGATAGCAGGCCGACATTTCCTCCAGCTGCTCCGCCGTGGCGTGGTCGAAGTCATAATCGGCGCAGCCGTGGGTGTGGATGTCCACCAGGCCGGGCAGCAGCGTCAGGCCGGTGCAGTCCTCGCCGGGGCCAAGGTCGGCGCCGATGGCGGCGATCTTTCCGTCCTCTACCGCCACATCGCAGATCTCAAAGCGGTTTTCCAGGAAAACCGAAGCGTTTTTCAGTACCATGGTCTTATTTCTGCATGGCGGAGTAGATCTCCACCAGATGCTTCATGCAATCCACCGCCAGGTCCATCTCCTCCACGCAGCAGTATTCCAGCTTGCCGTGGAAGTTGCCGCCGCCGGTGCCCAGGTTGGGGCAGGGCAGACCCATGAAGGACAGACGGGCGCCGTCGGTGCCGCCGCGGATGGGTACGGTGACGGGCTCCACGCCGGTGCGGCGCATGGCCTCCATGGCGTTGTCCACCAGATGCCAGTGGGGGCGGATCTGGTCGGCCATATTCTGATAGGAATCCTTGATGGTCAGGGTGACGGTGCCTTCGCCGTACTTGCGGTTGAGGAAGTCGGCGGCGGCCATGGCGTCAGCCTTCTTGCGCTCCAGCTTGTCGGCGTCGTGATCCCGCAGGATGTACCGCATGGAGGCGTTTTCCACGTCGCCCTGCATATCGGTGAGGTGGAAGAAACCGTCATACTTCTCGGTGAACTCGGGCTTCTGCTGGGCGGGCAGCAGGTACTCGAACTCCATGCCGATGGTGAGGGCGTTCTTCATCTTGTCCTTGGCGGAGCCGGGATGGATGTTTTTGCCCTTGATGTCCACCTTGAGGGAGGCGGCGTTGAAGTTTTCATATTCCAGCTCGC
This sequence comes from Clostridia bacterium, assembly GCA_017559995.1. Classification (GTDB taxonomy): domain Bacteria; phylum Bacillota; class Clostridia; order Oscillospirales; family Butyricicoccaceae; genus UBA4644. The sequence continues at coordinate 38,234 of JAFYPP010000044.1, forward strand.
CGTAAGCGCCGCCGTCCAGGGTGTAGGCGAAGTCGGCGCCGAAACCGGGAACATCAAACATGTCGGCGCCGCGGCCGATCTCTTCGTCGGGGGTGAAGGCCACCTGCACGGGGCCGTGCTTGAAGTCGGGATCCTTCAGCAGCACCTCGCACAGGGTGAGGATCTCGGCGATGCCGGCCTTGTCGTCGGCGCCCAGCAGGGTGGTGCCGTCGGTGACCATGATGGACTTGCCCTTGCAGCGGGCCAGTTCGGGGAACTCAACGGGGGAGAGGGCGGCGCCGGAACCTTCCAGAATGATGTCGCCGCCGTCGTAGTTTTCCACGATGCGGGGCTTGATGTCCCAGGAGGGCACGTCATCCACCACGTCCATGTGGGCGATGAAGCCCAGCACGGGGCCGGCATAGTTGTCCACGTTGCCGGGGACGGTGCCGTAGAGGTAGCCGTTTTCATCCAGACGGACGTTGGACAGGCCCAGCTCCTTCATTTCCTGTTCCAGAGCACGGGCAAACACCAGCTGCTTTTCGGTGCTGGGGCAGGTCTCGGAAGCACCGTCGGAGGCGGTGTCGTATTTCACATAGTTCAGCAGTCGTTCATAGGGGCGCATAATGGGTCCTCCTTATATAGTTTACTGTCCGAGCATTCGGACATAGCGTTCCAGATCCACGGGGATGGTGTAGCGGTTGGCGTTTTTGTTGTTCAGGGCAAAGGAATCCGTATAGAAGAGGAAGCCTTCCCGGGTGAGGGCGAAGTTTTCGGAAAACTCCTCCAGGGTACGGCTGCCGGAGCCGGTGACCACGATGCCGTTTTCGCCGCACCACTCCAGAATGTCAGCCAGCAGCATGGGAGCGGCCTCGTCATAATAGCTGCCCAGCAGGGTCTCCAAAGACAGCTTCCAGCCGTTGTCCAGCAGGAACACCTGGGCACGGGGATAGGTCTCGGTCTGGCCGTGCTCGCAGATGGAAATGTCGGTGCGGACGGAGAGATACTCCTGGGGCGCGTTCAGCAGTTCATAGGTGATGGAAACGGCGAAGTCGGTGGTGGCCTCGGTGACGGTGTCCCAATCCGGGCCGTAGTAGGCCTTCACCTGGCTGAAGAAGCTTTCGGCATCCTGTACCAGGCCGGAGGATTCGCTGCTGAAGTAGCTGTTGATACGGGCGAAGCTGTTGGCCTTCAGTCCGTTGACGGAAAACCGGGGGAAGGCGGCTTGATAGGTGGCCAGCGTGACGCCGACGGAATTGGTCAGGGTGCGGTTGATGATATAATCGCCTTCCAGTTCGGCGGCGGGATCGATGCGGGCCTGGGATTCCTCCCTGCGGGCCTCGGCGGCCTCCAGCGCGGCGCGCTGCTCTTCGGGGGTCTGGAAGGGGATGATGCTGCAGCCGGTCAGCAGAACCAGCGACAGAATGAGTGCGGTGAGGCGGATATATCTCATAAATCAAACTCCTTATTTCAGTACATACCTAATAAAATGTTACCAAAAAATAGCCGGGAAGTCAATTCAAACGGCGGCGTAAGGGCGGTTTTGCGAAGAATTTACAATTGCGTAAGGGTGTTTTCCTTGACATTCGCCGGGAGTTATTGTAACATACCTACTGTAACTATTTTGTAATTTATTATGGATAGTATCGCTTTTTGTTACGATAGAGAGGAAACGATATGTTATCTGCCGATTCTTACGTGCTGCCGCGCGGAAAAAACGGCCGCAGTCTCCGCCGCCGGTGGGTGAAACTGCGCCTGCATACCAAACGACTGGCTACCATCGGCGCCAACGCGGTGGAACTGCAGGGCCTGTTCGGTCATGTGGCCCGGGCGCTCAGCTGGATCGGCTGGCTGCTGCTGCTGCTTTGGAATCTGCTTGCCCGCACGGTGAGCAAACTGGTGACGCCCATCAGTGACGCCATCGAAGAGACCCTGTCCCGCTTCCGGGCCGGTCATCGGCTGCGCCAGCAGGCCTATGAATACTACACCCATCTCAAGAGCCTTGGCCATCGCCGTCAGGTGGGCCGGGGCGCCGGCATGGCCCTGCTGGCCAGCGCCACCATCATGATCATCTCCAGCTGCTGCTTCGGTCTGGGCTTCGAGGTGCGGATGGACGGCGAGAACCTGGGCTTTGTGGAGTCTCCCGCCCAGGTGATGGAACTGGTGGAGCGAGTGGAAGAGCGCATCGGCGCTTACCTGAACGCCCCTTACAGCCTGGACGCCGATTTTTCCTATACCATGCGGTACATGGACCGCACCGATCCCCTGGACGAGACGCTGCTGGAGCAGCGGCTGTTTGCCTCGGTGGATGACCAGAACCGCAAGTACATCCTTACGGTGGACGGCGAGACCATCGGCGTCAGCGAGAGCAAGACCGCGCTGGAGCTGATGCTGCGGCGCATCCTGCTGCGCTCCGCGGAAAACGCCACCCAGGTGAACACCACCTTTGCCAATGATGTGGTGATCACCGAGACCACCGATGACAGCCTGGCCGCTACCCCCATCGCCGATATGGAGGCCAAACTCACCGCCAACAAGGTGGAGACCAAGATCTATACCGTCAAATCGGGCGACACCGTCAGCGCCATCGGAAACGCCTACGGCATGAAGGTCAGCGAGATCGAGGCCCTCAACCCCGGTCTGGATCCCGCCAAGATCAAGATCGGTCAGGAACTGACCCTGTCCGGTCCGGTGCCCTATCTGTCGGTAAAGCAGACCATCACCGAAAGCTACGTGGAAGCCATCCCCTACGAGACCGAGCTGGAATACGATGACACCATGTACAAAAACAAGAGCAAGATCAAGGTGGAGGGCGTCAACGGCACCGCCGACGTGGTGGCCGACGTGACCTATGTCAACGGCGAGGAGACCGGAAGAGACGTGCTCAGCTATACCGTCACCGCCGAGCCGGTGAACGCCGTGAAGATCGTGGGCACCAAGGCGCTGCCCCGGTATATGGCCACCGGCAGCTTTATCAAGCCCTCCAACGGCCGTTTCTCTTCCGCCTACGGTTACCGTCCCAATCTGGGTGATTTCCACACCGGCGTGGACTTTGCCGGCGCTACCGGCACCAACATCTGGGCTGCCGACGGCGGCGTGGTCATCCATTCCGGCTGGAAGGGCAACTACGGTTACTGCGTCATCATCGACCACCAGAACGGCTACACCACCTATTATGCCCACTGCAGCAAGCTGCTGGTCAAGGTAGGCGCCAAGGTGGCCAAGGGCGATATCATCGCCAAGGTGGGCAACACCGGCCGAAGCTACGGCTCCCACGTGCATTTCGAGATCCGGAAGAACGGAAAGCACCAGAATCCGCTGAACTATATCAGCAAATATTAAGAGAACTTGCAAAAGCCCTCCAAACGGAGGGCTTTTTTTCTTGCGGTTGTTGTCGTTTACATAAAATTTTAAATGTTTTGGAAAAAATAGCGTGCAATTGACAATAATTTCTGTTATACTTATCCTGTATAAATTCGTTCGTCGGAACTCGTTTCCCAAAAAGGAGGGCGCAATCATGCGTTTTGATACCCAGAATGGCGTCATCGGCATCTCCAATGACGTTGTGGCTTCCGTAGCCGGTAAAGCCGCATCCGCCTGCTTCGGCGTGCGGGGAATGGCAGCGCGCTCCGCTCTGGACGGTCTGGCCCGCCTGCTCAAAGGTGAGAAGCTGACCCAGGGTGTGGATGTGAGAAGCGCGGCGGACGGCGTGGAACTGGACCTGCACGTGGCGCTGGACAGCGGCGTCAATGTGCGCACCACCTGCAGCAACCTGCAGCATCAGGTGCGGTATCAGGTCGAGCACACCTGCGGCATCACCGTAAAGACCATCAACATTTACGTTGAGACCGTAAAAGGTTGATCCGCGCAGTAAGTTAGGAGGCAAACAATATGGCTAGAATGATCGATGGCGAAGCCTATAAAGAAATGATCCTGGCGGCGGCTGCCGCCGTTGCCGACCGCGTTGAGGAAGTCAACGCCCTGAACGTGTTCCCCGTCCCCGACGGTGACACCGGCACCAATATGTCCATGACCCTGAACGCCGCGGCTGACCAGCTGAACAAGCTGGAGAGCCCCACCCTGGGCCGTGCTCTGGAGGTCACCTCCAGCGCTCTGCTGCGCGGTGCCCGCGGCAACTCCGGCGTTATCACCTCTCTGCTGTTCCGCGGCATTGCCAAGGGCATGAAGGACGCCCGCACCGCCGACGGCGCCGTGCTGGCCGAAGGCCTCAAGGAGGGTGCCGCCACTGCCTACAAGGCCGTGATGAAGCCCGCCGAGGGCACCATCCTCACCGTGGCCCGCATTGCCGGCGACGCCGCTGTCAAGGCCGCCAAAAAGACCCGTGATCCCGAGTCCGTGCTGGGCGCCGCCATCAAGGCCGCCAAGAAGGCTCTGGATGAGACCGTCAACCAGAACCCCGTGCTGAAGAAGGCCGGCGTTGTGGATGCCGGCGGCTACGGCTATCTGCTGATCCTGCAGGGTATGCAGGACGCCCTGTCCGGCACCATCACCCGCCTGGCCCGCAAGATCGCCGTTCCCGTGATCAATCCCGCCGTCACGGTGGAGAGCGCCGACTTCTCCTCCTTTGACGAGGGCGAGATCAACTTTGACTACTGCACCGAGTTTATCGCCGCCCGTGAGACCGACAAGGATCCCGACGACCTGCGGAAGTTCCTGCCCACCATCGGCGACTGCGTGGTGGTGGTGGAGGACGACGAGATCGTCAAGGTCCACGTGCACACCAACGAACCCCATCTGGCCCTGGGCGAGGCCCTCAAGTACGGCCAGCTGATCACCGTCAAGATCGAGAACATGGTGGAGCAGCACCGTCAGATGGTGGCCGAGGAGACCGAGGCTCATATGGGCAAGCGTGAGTACGCCGCTCCCGTCACCCGTTACGGCTTCGTTTCGGTGGCCGCCGGCGAAGGCGTCATGAACCTGTTCCGTGAGCTGGGCGCTGACAACGTGGTTGGCGGCGGTCAGACCATGAACCCCTCCACCGAGGACATCCTGCGGGCCATCGACCTGACTCCCGCCGAGATCGTCTTCGTGCTGCCCAACAACAAGAACATCATCATGGCCGGTCAGCAGGCCGCTGCCCTGTCCGACAAGCAGGTTGTGGTGCTGGGCACCAAGACCATCCCCCAGGGTATCTGCGCCATGCTGTCCTTTGACCACGATCTGGAGCTGGAGGCCAACGTGCAGGCCATGGAGGCCGCCATTGAGGCCGTCAAGTCCGGTTCCATCACCTACGCCGCCCGCGACAGCGAGTTCGACGGCCGCTCCATTCAGGAAGGCGACCACATGGCTCTGACCGAGGGCAAGCTGCTGGAGACCGGCAAGGACTTCTTCGCCGTGATGGAGGCGCTGGCCAAGACCATGTGCAAGGATGAGTGCAACTTCATCACCATCATCTACGGTGAGGGCGCTGACGAGGCACAGGCCGACAAGGTCCGTGAGATCTTCCAGAAGGCTTCCGGCGACGCCGAGATCAACGTTCTGTGCGGCGGCCAGCCCGTCTACAGCTACCTGATCTCCGTGGAATAAACCAATACCCTCCCCTTGGGGAGTCTGCAAGGGGTCGCCGTATGGCGGCCCCTGTCTGTTTTTTGTAGAAAAGGAGCGATGATCCATGATCGAACAATGGCTGCGGGATAAAGCGGTGTCCACCGCCCAGAGCCTGAGCGATATCACCCGGCAGACCGCCGGCGACGGCGCCATCAGCGGCTACGGTATGCAGAACAAGGTGCGCCGGCTGATCGACCTGCTGCGCTGCGCCATGTATCCCAATATTTATCACGACGGCATCGTCCGTCCCGAGTTCGTGCCCTCGCTGGTCACCGGCAAGCTGCAGGAGGCCGCGGCGCTGCTGTACGAAATGTGTTCCAACGTGATGGTGGCCACCTGTCAGGAGGCCCAGAAGGGCGGCGTGGAGTGCGATTGCTGCCGGGAAAAGGCCGACACGGTGACCTGCGCCTTTATGAACAGCCTGTGCGATATTGCCGAGGTGCTGAACACCGACATCATCGCCGCCTACGAGGGTGATCCCGCCGCACGGTCGGCAGAGGAGATCCTGTTGGCCTATCCCGCCTTTGAGGCGCTGTCCATCTTCCGTCTGGCGCACCGGCTGTACGAGCTGGGCGTGCCCCTCATTCCCCGCATGATGACCGAACAGGCCCATTCCCGTACCGGTATCGATATCCACCCCGGCGCCACCATCGGCCGGTATTTCTTCATCGACCACGGCACCGGCGTGGTCATCGGTGAGACCTGTATCATCGGCGAGCGGGTGAAGCTGTACCAGGGCGTCACGCTGGGCGCGAAGAGCTTCACGCTGGACGGTGACGGCAATCCTGTCAAGGGCGTCCACCGCCATCCCCGTGTGGGCAACAACGTGGTCATCTATGCCGGTGCCACCATTTTGGGCGGCGATACGTACATCGGTGACGACAGCGTTATCGGCGGCAGCGTGTGGCTGACCCATTCGGTCCCTGCCGGAAGCCGAATTTATAATAAGTAAACAGAAAAAGCCGATGCGTGCGCATCGGCTTTTCTTTTGTGCCCGAGGGTTCCGGTACCCTATGTTTAAGAAAATGAAAAAAAGACATGCCATGTGACATGTCTTTTCTCCGTGGCAGGGGCAGAAGGACTTGAACCCGCTGCGCGGGCAACCCCGCACCTGCGGTGCATTGGTTAGGCCGAGGGTTCCAGTCCCGTGTGTTTAAGAAAATGAAAAAAAGACATGCCATGCGACATGTCTTTTCTCCGTGGCAGGGGCAGAAGGACTTGAACCCGCTGCGCGGGCAACCCCGCACCTGCGGTGCATTGGTTAGGCCGAGGGTTCCAGTCCCGTGTGTTTAAGAAAATGAA
>JAFYPP010000045.1 GCA_017559995.1 Clostridia bacterium
CAGGTCGGCATTGCGCTCCTTGACCTCACGCTCATGCTCGTTGCGGGCCTTCAGGATCTCTTCCTTTGCCTCCACCAGGGCTTCACGCTTCTTGCTCTCAGCGTTCTTATACGCCTCGTTGACAATGCGCTTGGCTTCTTCTTCAGCGGAGCCGATCTCCCGCTCCGCGGATTTCTTCCGCTGCCGGATACCCAGAGGGATACCTGCCACCAGACCGATCACGATACCGATGATCGCTCCGATAACGTAAGACATTTGGTTTTTAACACCTCCACAAACATAATTGGTTTCAAAACTTTTATTCACTCGATGGCTGCGGCGGACCGCCCCAGCGCCCGCGTCCAGGCAGCCGTGCCCTCGCGGGTCTTGTTACATAAAATGAGCCGCAAAGCGATCCCCGGCGTAACCGGCCTACCGCCTTGCGACAACTGAAAAACGTCCCCAAAGTTTTTCATTTTTGTCCTGTACATATTGTAAAGGCAACCCTCTTTTCTGTCAAGAATTATTCACATTCATTACAAAGGCTTTTTGACCGAAAAAAGGCCGCCCTCACCGGGGGCGGCCTTTTTTGCTCTTATTTTTCCCCGGGGAGGGAATCATCCTCCCGGATCCAGTCCTCCACATGGACGACGGAGTAGGTGGTGTCCGTGTTGCGGATGACCACCCGGTCGATGCCGGCGTTGATGATGAGCCGGCGGCACATGGAACAGGAGGTGGCGTCGTGGAGGAGGGTACCGTCCTTGGCCTGGCGGCCTGCCAGGTAGAGGGTGGATCCCAGGGTATCCCGGCGGGCGGCGGAAATGATGGCGTTGGCCTCGGCGTGGACGGAGCGGCACAGCTCATAGCGCTGTCCGGAGGGGATGTTCATAGCCTCCCGGGTGCAGTAGCCCAGATCCATGCAGTTTTTCCGGCCCCGGGGAGCGCCGTTGTAGCCGGTGGACACGATCTCGTCGTTTTTGACGATGATGGCCCCGTAGCACCGGCGCATGCAGGTGGAGCGCTCCAGCACAGTTTCGGCAATATCCAGATAGTAGTTTTCCTTGTCGATGCGCTTCATGGCGGTACCTCCAGGTCGGTTTTTGCGGTTTCCCGCGGAAATCAGTATACCGTATTTTCGCCCGGGACGCAACGGAAATCTGTGCCGCCGTGGAATTCACACATTGTTTACGAATGCCTTCTTGACGATTGGAGGCGGACGCGCTATCATATTTTTAGGAAATTGGCAGGCGCTTCGCCTGCCCTCCTTCTGTTTTACAGGGAGGTTTTTATGATCCGCAATGCACTGGCGCGGTTTATGTATGGCCGCTACGGGACCGACGCACTCAATCATTTTCTGATCGGGACGTATCTGGTCCTCTTTCTCCTTCATATCCTGACCGGCTTCGATCTGCTGTACTGGCTGAGTGCCGCTTTGATCTTTGTCGCGCTCTTTCGCACCCTCTCCCGCAACCTGCCCAAACGCCGGGAGGAAAACGCCAAATTTCTGAAAAAGGCGGGCCCGGCCATCCAGTGGCTGCGCCTCCAGCGCAGCGTCCGCAAGGACAAGGAGCACCGCTACTTCAAGTGCCCCAACTGCGGCCAGTATCTCCGGGTCCCCCGGGGCAAGGGCAAGATCACCGTCACCTGCAGGGGCTGCCACGCCAGCTTCCAGGAAAAAAGTTGAATTTACGGCCCATCCTGTCCGGGTGGGCCGTATTTTTGCGCCCTTTTGCTTTTCTTTTTCCCCTCTGTGTGCTATACTTTTATCTGTATTGTTTTGTCTATCCGCGCCCCGGGCGCAAGAGAGGAGTTTTTTTATGTCCTTCCAATATGACGTCATCATTCTGGGCTGCGGCGAAGCAGGCATCTTTGCCGCCTACGAGCTGGCCCACCTGAAACCCGGCCTGAAGGTTCTGGCTCTGGACCAGGGCGCTGACATCTACCACCGCAGCTGCCCCATCGTGGCCGGCAAGGTGAAGGAGTGCATCCACTGCCCCGTCTGCCACACCATGTGCGGCTTCGGCGGCGCCGGCGCCTTCTCTGACGGAAAGTTCAACTTCACCACCCAGTTCGGCGGCTGGCTCACCGACTTCATGGATCCCAAAGAAGTCATGCGCCTGATCGACTACGTGGATTCGGTGAATGTGGCCCACGGCGCCACCACCGAGTGCTTCTCCACCGCCACCCCCGAGGCCAAGGCCCTGGAGCGCCGTGCCCTGGCCCACGACCTGCACCTGCTCCAGGCCCGCTGCAAGCATCTGGGCACCGAGAACAACCTGCGTATCCTCACCAACATCTACGAGGGCCTGCAGGACAAGCTGGAGTTCCGCTTCCACACCGAGGTGTCCACCATTGAGCAGGCCGACGGCGGCTACCGCCTGACCCTGGCCAAGGGCGGGGACGTGACCTGCAAGTACCTCATCGCCGCTCCCGGCCGCTCCGGCGCCGAGTGGTTTTCCAACCAGTGCAAGAACCTGGGCCTGGAGCTGCTCAACAACCAGGTGGACATCGGCGTGCGGGTGGAGCTGCCCGCCTCCGTCTTCGAGCACATCACCGACGTGGTCTACGAGTCCAAGCTGGTCTACCGCACCAAGCAGTACGGCGACCAGGTACGCACCTTCTGCATGAACCCCTACGGCCACGTGGTGGCGGAAAACGTGGAGGGCATCAACACCGTCAACGGCCACTCCTACTCCGCCCCCGAGCTGCGCAGCGAGAACACCAACTTCGCCCTGCTGGTCAGCAACCGGTTCACCAAACCCTTCAATGAGCCCTACCGCTACGGTAAGCACGTGGCCTCCCTGTCCAACATGCTGGCCGGCGGCGTGCTGGTCCAGCGCTTCGGCGACCTGGTGGGCGGCCGGCGCACCAACGAGCACCGGATGAGCAAGTCCTTCGTCCGTCCCACCCTCACCGCCGCCATTCCCGGCGACCTGTCCCTGGCCCTGCCCAAGCGGCAGCTGGACAACATCATCGAGATGATCTACCAGCTGGACAAGATCGCCCCCGGCACCGCCAACTACGACACCCTGCTCTACGGCGCGGAGGTCAAATTCTACTCCGCCCGCCTCCAGCTCACCGGCGAGCTGGAAACCGCTCTGCCCAACTTCTTCGCCGCCGGCGACGGCGCCGGCGTCACCCGTGGTTTGGCCCAGGCAGGCGCTTCCGGCATCCAGGCCGCCCGGGCCGTCTGCAAGCGCGTTTAAACCCAAACCAAAGCCCAGCGCAGCGGGTTTGGTTTGGAAAGGAGGCGCAAGGGAGCGGGCGCAGCTCTCGCCGTCAGGCGGGAGCACAGCCAAGCGGACTTTGCGCCGACGCGGCGTCCGGCATTCAGGCCGCCCGGGCCGTCTGCAAGCGGATCTAAACCCAAGGCCCTGCCCCATTTCAAAAAAACGAAACAGATCTATCCTCCGCGCCGCGCCGCCAGTCTGACCGGCGGGCGGCGCGCCTTCATTTTGCAAGTCCAAGCCTCACCCCTCCGGCCCATTCCGGGTGGCATTTCTCTTTATCTCTTGTCACCCCCTGTGCACCCTGCTAAAGCGGCGCAGCGCAGCTTCTTTCCCGGAAGCAACCGACCTCTCCCAAGGGTTTTCCACACTTTCCACCGGGTTTTCCACAGTTGTACACCGTCTTTCCACCACCGTCCTTTTCGTTTTTTAGTTTCCATAACACCTGTCAAGGGCACATTTTTCCCAAACTTTTATCCCCCTCGTTTTTGCAGGAATCAGCCGCTGTTACGTCGGTTTTTATTTCATTTCTCCATCTGGAGGTTTTATGAATTTGGAACGAGATACCATCGCCGCCATTTCCACACCGCCCGGCGCGGGCGCCATCGGCATTCTGCGCCTGTCCGGCCCCCGTGCAGCCACCATCGCCCAAAAATGCTTCAAACCCTTGTCCCCCAAGGGTTTGACCGACCACGCCCCCCGCACTCTGGTCTACGGCGACCTGCTGGACCGGGAGGGTTTCCCGATCGACCGTGTGCTGTGCACCTACAGCCGGGGTCCGGCCAGCTACACTGGAGAGGACACGGCGGAATTCCACTGTCACGGTTCTCCCATGGTCCTGTCCCTGGGGCTGGAGGCCCTCTTCCACGCCGGCGCCCGCCAGGCCACCGCCGGTGAATTCACCCGCAGAGCCTTCCTCAACGGCCGATTGGATCTGGCCCAGGCCGAGGCGGTGGGTGATCTGCTGGAGTCCCGCAGCCGGGAGAGTGCCCGCCACGCCGCGGGACAGCTGTCCGGTGCCCTGTCCCGG
>JAFYPP010000046.1 GCA_017559995.1 Clostridia bacterium
CGGTCTGATCATCGCTCTGATCGCCGTTGTCGTTATCGTCGCTCTGACCGCCCTGGGTCCCAAGGTCCGTGATATCTTTAACGGAGTGTCCGATGCTATCGACGCTATCCCCTCTAACAGCTAATAGAGCGGCTGTCTTTTTAAGAACCTACGATCCTTTTAGGAAATCATTGATATGAGGAACTTTCTCCAAACCGAAAACGGACAGGGCATGGTGGAATACGGCCTGATTTTAGCCTTGGTCGTACTTTTCATCCTTGCGATCTTCCCCCCTCTCGGTCGGTGGGTCTCCTCTATGCTCGATCAAGCGAGCGACGCCATGGCAACCACTCAAGGCGGTTGATCCCGGGCAACCATACCCCGCAAGGGTTGGCAACTGCAATAAAGCGGGGCGAGGTATCTCGCCCCGCTTTTACCCTTAATGAAAGGAGAGATGCTTTATGCGCAAACGGTTTTTCCGTTCGGAAAAAGGTCAGGCAATGGTGGAATTTGCCCTGTGCCTTCCCCTTCTGCTGGCGCTTTTGTGCGGCATCATCGACTTTGGCTGGATCTATTACAACCAGATCACCCTGAACAACGCCGCCCGTGAGGGCGCCCGCTACGCCGTCATCCATTATATTCCCGACAGCCGTCAGTGGAACGACGACGCAGTGGATTTGATCCACAGCAGTATGGTGGGCGTCACCGCCGCCGACGCCGTGGTCACCGACCCGGTGAACCAGCAGATCACTGCAAAGGTCACCGCGGAAGCCAAGATTTTAACGGGTTTTACCTCTACCATCATCGGTAAAAACTCCGTCACCCTGGACGCCGAATGCACCATGCGTCTGGAAAACTGACCGGCAAAAAATACGAATAGCGAACGATCGCTCCGGAGGGAGATCTCATGAAGAAACTGAAAATCCTTGCCCTGCTGGCCGCCGTTATCGTCGGCCTTGGCGTTTACCGTTTTATGGAAGAACTGAGCAAGCCCCAGGAGGTCCCCCACACCTCTGTTGTGGTGGCCGCCGTTGATATTCCCGAAAATACCCAAATCACTGCCGAGATGCTGCGGATGCAGTCCATCTCCGACGACAGTCTTTTGAAGAACTATATTACAGACCCCCAGCTCGCCATCGGCATGGTGATCTCTTCCGACGTGTACGCCGGCGAGCAGTTGGTCACCGACCGTTTGATCAAGCTGGGTGAAACCTCCGCCGCCAAGAACACCCTGGCTTATAATCTGGAGCCCGGCATGCGCGCTATCACCATCAGTATAAACTCGGAGACTGGCCTGATGAACTTTTTGAAGCCGGGCAACCGTGTTGATCTGGTGGCCAACTACACCCGCACCGAGCTGCGCCCCGCCCTGCTGGATCCCACCGTGCAGGAAGAGGTCAGCATCCCCACCGCCCAGCTGCTGGCCCAGAATATCAATATTCTGGCCGTGGGCACGGTGATGAACAAGGACGGCGCCGCCGAGTACTCCTCCGTCACCCTGGAAGTGACCATGGAGGACGCCCTGAACATCAACGCCGTAAGTTCCTGGGGTGACATCCGCCTGCTGCTGCGTTCTCCCCTGGACAACAGCACCGTGGAAGCCAAGCCCGTGGACCAGTACACCATCTACCCCCAGAACTAAGGAGTGTGACGATATGATCAATCTGATTCTTGTCAGCAAGCAGCCTTCCGTCAACCTCCGGCTGCGGGAACAGCTGTTGACCGACGGCGAACTGGAAGTCCTGGACGAGATTTCCAACGCCGACGAAGCACTGGAGAAAGTTGACCTTCAGAACCCCAACATCCTGCTGCTCCATTCGGGCGAGACCGACACCGACGCCATCAGCCTTGCCGAGCGTGTGGTCCAGCGCAAGCCCCGCACCTTCGTCATCGTGCTGATGGAGCACATGACCATGGAGCGCCTGCAGCAGGCCACCGCCGCCGGCTGCCACAACGTCTTCCCCGTGCCCGAAAACGCCAAGGAGCTGTGCGCCCTGGTCCACCGGGTGTACAACGCCGAAAACGACCGCATCAACGCCCTGGACAGCAACGAGCGTGCCACCTGGGCCAGCAAGATCCTGTCGGTCTACAGCGCCAAGGGCGGCATCGGCAAGACCACCATCGCCACCAACCTGGCCATGGAGCTGGCACGGCAGAAGAAAAAGGTGTGCCTCATCGACCTGGATCTGCTGTTCGGCGACGTGCACGTCTTTATGGACGTGGAGCCCAAGGAGACCCTCTCCGACCTGATGCAGGAGAACTTCCGCAACAGCATCGACTCGGTGCGCTCCTTTATGACGGTGCATCCCAGCGGCATCCACATCCTGTGCGCCCCCAAGACGCCGGAATACGCCGAGACCGTTTCCGGCGAGCGGGTGCAGAGCCTGTTGTCCCTGCTGCGTGCCTATTACGACTATATCATCATTGACACCGCCGTTAACTTCTCCGATCCTACCCTGGCCGCGCTGGAGGCCTCGACCTCCATCCTGTTCGTCACCGGTCTGGAAGTGTCCATCCTGAAGAACTCCAAGATGGCTATGACCGTGCTGGACTCCCTGGGCCAGAAGAAGAAGGTCCGCACCGTCATCAACCGTGCCGTGGAGATCAACTCCATCAACGCCGGTGACGTGCAGCGCATTCTGGACGCCCCCATCCTGGCCCGCATCCCCAGTGAGTATCTGGTGGCCGTGGCCGCCATCAACCAGGGCCTGCCCTTTGTGAAGAGCGCCCCCAAGGCAAAGATCAGCGTGGCGATCTGCGACATCGCCGACAAGCTGATCCGCGGCGATGATACCTATGATATGGTGCAGCTGACCGCCAAGGAAAAGCGCGCTTTGAACAAGCGCTACAAGAGCAAGGACAAATAAGAAGAAATCGCGACCCCGGCAAGCGGACGTTTGCCGGGGCACATGACCGGAGGCATATAACATGAGTTTGATGGAGCGTCTGGAACGCCAGAAAAGAACCACTGCCGGTGAGCAGGCGGATGCCGCCCCCGGAAGAGGTTCCGGCGCCGCCGTTGTTACCGATGAATACGCCGATCTGAAAAAACAGATCCATACCGAGGTCATCGAACTGGTCAACCGGGAATCCGGCAACCGCAAAGATGACGACCCCGGCAGAAATGACTATATCCGCTCGGTGATCGAGTCTATGATCAACCTCCGCGGCGGCACGATCCCCCGCTCGGAGCGCGGCAAGCTGATAAGCGAGCTGTACGACGAGATCGTGGGCCTTGGCCCTCTGGAGCCCCTGCTGGCCGACCCGGAGAGCTCCGAGATCATGGTCAACGGTTACGACCGCGTGTACGTGGAATCCCGCGGCCGCATCCGCAAGACCAACGTGACCTTCCGTGATGAGGCCCACGTGATGAACGTGATCAACCGCATCGTGTCGTCGGTGGGCCGCCGCGTGGACGAGTCCTCGCCCATGGTGGACGCCCGTCTGGCCGACGGCTCCCGTGTCAACGCCATTATCCCCCCCTGCTCCCTGACCGGCCCCACCATCACCATCCGAAAGTTCTTCTCCACCCCCCTGACGGTGGGCGATCTGATCCGCTTCGGTTCGGTCTCTCCCCAGATGGTGGCCTTTCTTGAGGCCTGTGTCAAGGGCCGACTGAACATGGTGGTTTCGGGCGGTACCGGCAGTGGTAAGACCACCCTGCTGAACGTGCTGTCCTCCTATATCCCCGAGGACGAGCGTATCGTCACCATCGAGGACGCCGCCGAGCTGCAGCTGCGTCAGGAGCACGTCATTACGCTGGAAAGCAAGCCCGCCAACGTGGAAGGCGCCGGCGCGGTTACCATCCGTGACCTGGTGCGCAACGCCCTGCGTATGCGTCCCGACCGTATCGTGGTCGGTGAGGTCCGTTCGGGCGAGGCACTGGATATGCTGCAGGCCATGAACACCGGTCACGAAGGTTCGCTGACCACCGCCCACGCCAACTCTCCCAGAGACCTGATGTCCCGTCTGGAGACCATGGTGCTGATGGCCGGTTTCGATATGCCGGTGAAGGCCATCCGTGAGCAGATCTCCTCCGCTCTGGACATCGTGGTGCAGCAGTCCCGTCTCCGTGACGGCACCCGTAAGATCACCAGTATCTGCGAGGTGGTGGGCATGGAGGGTGATACCATCACCCTGCAGGATCTGTTCGTCTATCAGCCCTCGGGCTTTGGCCCCAACGGCTCTACCGGAGGCTTTGTCCCCACCGGCGTCCGTCCCGGCTTTTTGGAAAAGCTGGCCGACAACGGCGTCATCGTGCGGGAAGAATGGTTCCACCGTTGATTTTGGAGGCATATTATGCTGATTCTCGTTATCGCTGTCAGTACCGCGCTGGTGCTGTACAGCTCCATCGTGATTCTTTTTTCCAACACGCCCAGACAGCGTATCCACCGCCGTCTGACCGCGCTGGCGGAGTATGAAGAGCTGGACAACGTACACAGCGCCGTCCTGCACGAAAAAAAGAAGAACCGTAAGGAAAAAAAGCGCTCCCGCCTGGTGAGCCGCCAGTTCGAGGACACCCTCGCCATGGCCGGCATCCACATCAGCGCCCAGGAGTTCATGACCATGTGGTGCGCGTTGGCCCTCGGCCCTGCCGTTGTAGGCCTGCTGCTCCGGCTGGATGTGCTGACCGTTCTGGCCCTCTGCGTCATCGGTCTTGCCATCCCCCCCATCATGGTACAGCGTGCCAAAAACAAGCAGCAGCAGCTGTTCAACAAGCAGCTGGGCGAGTCCCTCACCATCATGAGCAACTGTATGCGTTCGGGTTACTCCTTCCAGCAGGCCATGCACAGCATTTCCAAGGAAATGCAGCCGCCCATCTCCACCGAGTTCAGCCGTGTGATCCGTGAGATCCACTACGGCGCCACGCTGGATCAGGCGCTGAACAACATGGCTGCCCGCGTGAACAACCAGGACTTCGACCTTTTGATCTCCGCCGTCATCACCTCTTCCCACGTGGGCGGCAACCTTTCGGAGATCCTGGACACCATCGCGGAGACCATCACCGACCGTATCCGCCTGCGTGAAGAGGTTCGTGTCCTCACCTCCCAGGGCCGTATGTCCGGCTTGATCATCGGCCTTCTGCCGGTGATCGTCCTGCTGTTCCTCATGCTGATGAACCCCACCTATCTCAGCGACTTTGTGAACAATCCTTTGGGCAAGGCCATGCTTGCCATTTCGGTGGTCATGGAGCTCATCGGCTTCTTTGTCATCAACCGCATGGTTGACATCAAATATTGATTTTCGCGAAAGGAGGCCTCGGGATGACCAGTACGATCGTTTCTCTGGGTGCAGGCGTTTTCCTGTTCTGCATCCTGGTCGCGGCACTGGGGCCGGGCGCCCAGAAAAAAGATAAGATCCGCTCCCGTCTGGAAAGTATGCGGCAGAACCTCTTCCGCACCGACGCCATGCGGAGCGAAGAGTTGAGCAAGCCCTTTAACGAGCGTGTGCTGAAGCCGCTGCTCCGCCGATTGACGGGTGTCCTTGGCAACGTCATTCCCATGAAGGGTTCCGGCTCCGGCAGTTCCGACCGGCAGAAGAAGATGCTGATGCAGGCCGGCTGGACCATTTCTCTGGAAGAATACAACGTCATCCATCTGATGTGTATGCTGGGCTGCGGTCTGTTAGGCCTTGGTCTGGCCATCTATTCCAAGCAGACCGTGATGTATACCGTGCTGTACGCCGTGGGCGGCCTGTTCTGCGGCTACACCATCCTCCGCTACGCCTGCGCGGCGGCCGCCACCAAGCGGCGGAGCGCCATGGAGCGTCAGCTGCCCGATATGCTGGACCTGCTCAGCGTCAGCGTCGCTGCCGGTCTGGGCTTTGACCGCGCGGTACATCACATCGTCAACACCATGGAAGGCCCCCTCATCGACGAGTTTACCGTCACCTACCGTGAGATGTCCATGGGCCGTCCCCGTAACGAGGCCCTCGCCCTGCTGGCCCAGCGCTGCGGCGTGGACGACCTGAACACCGTTACCGGCGCGCTGATCCAGGCAGGCGAACTGGGTATCCCCATCCGCAACGTCCTGCAGTCCCAGTCGGCCGGCCTCCGCCGCATCCGCAAAAACAAGGTGCAGGAGCAGGCCGCGAAGGTCTCCACCAAGATCCTGCTGCCTATGGTCGCCTTCATCTTCCCCGTTTTGCTCATCATTCTGCTGGGGCCCTCCCTCATCAGCATTTTGGAGGCATTCTCGTGAAAACCTGTGCCGTTTATGGATCGGCCGGTCTGATCGCCGACCGTGTGGCCGTCGCAGACACCTTCTTTACCCGTTTTAAGGGCCTGATGCTGCGCAAAGCGCTGCAGCCCGGTGAAGGCCTGCTGCTGAAAAACTGCTCTACCATCCACTGCTGCTTCATGCGATTTCCCATCGATGTGGTGTACCTGGATGACAGCATGGAGGTGGTAGGCGTCGAAACTGTGAAACCCTGGCGTCTGGGACATTTTTTCCGCGGCGCCAAACACGTATTGGAGCTGGAAGCGGGAAAAGCCCGGGATCTTGCTCCCGGAACGCAAACCCTTTGGAAGGAGTGTACACACCATGAGTGAGAACATCGTGAAAGATCTCCGCGAAAAGACCGAAGAATCCAATCTGGATACCATCCTGAAGACCACGACCATGGGCGGTTATAACCGCGCTTCCGTGCGAGAGTATATCACTATGCTGCGCCAGCAGCAGTATGACCTGCAGCAGTCCTTTACCGAACGGCTGCAGGCCGCCCAGACCGAGCGCGACCTGATGACGGTGGAGCTGAACGCCGCCAACGCCCGCGCTGCCGCCGCCGAAGAGGCGCTGTCCCAGACCGACGCCCTGCGGGACAAGGCCGCCGAGCTGGAAAAGGATATGGGCGAGGCCATCACCCGTATCCAGGCCGATGCCGCTACCATCGAGCGGCAGGAGAAAGAAATTGCCGCCCTCATGCAGGAATGTGACGCGCTGCGCGCCAAGCTTCAGCAGAGCCGGGATGAGGCCGAGGCCCTCAAGCAGGAGAACGAGGCCATTGCCGCCAAGGCCGCCGAGCCTGTGGCAAACGAGCCCGAAAGCCTGCAGGAGCAGATGGTCCTGCTCAACCGCGACCGGGAGAATGCCGAAAAGCGCATGGATGACGTCATCCGCAACGAAAAGCGCCTGTTCCAGGCTCTGAACGAGTGCCGTGTGGAGATGGAAAACCACCGTGAGCAGTACCTGTGCCTGGAGGCCGAAAACAAGACCCTCAGCGCCCGCCTGTCCGAGCAGATCTGTCAGAATATCTCTCTCGACTGCGAGATCACCCGTATGCGCACCATGAACGAAAATCTCAAGGTCAAGCTGGAGACCGTTCTTGCGGGCTCTGCCAAGCCTTATGATGGGAGTGACTTTTGATGAAACTTCGGAAGTTCAAGTCTAACGAGCACGGCGCCGTTGCCATTTTGGTGGCGCTGAGCATGACTGCCCTGTTTGGTTTCACTGCTTTGGCGGTGGATTACGGCATGATGGCCTCCAACAAGCAGAGCATGCAGAATGCCTGTGACGCCGCCGCATTGGCCGGCGCGGTGGACCTGATGAACGGCCGTTCCGGCACCGTTACGGCTACCGGTTACAACTATGCCGCCATCAACGGCTATGACCACAACAACGACAACGTGGAAGTCACGGTGGAGCAGACCGGCACCACGGTCAAGGTGACCATCCGTGAGGAAATGCAGATGGGCTTTTCCGGTGTGCTCACCGGTGAGCGCACCCGTACGGTAAGCGCTACCGCCACGGCAGAGACCACCAGTATGTTCGGCAACGCCCCCTATGCCATGTTTGCCGAGGAGATCATTTCCATCAACGGTAACGGTACCACCATCAACGGCGACGTCCATTGTAACGGTGATATCAACATTTCCGGCACCCTGGTGGGCGACTCCATCGCTACTGCCGTAGGTACCGCCACCGTCACCAACGGCACCAAGTTCAGCGGCTCCATGTCCCGCGAGATGCCCACTTTTGCCGCCTTTGAGCGTGCCAAGGCGTCCATGAACCTGGTCACTCTCAACAAGAGCTACACCCTCAAGAAGAACGAGGGCGGTTTCCAGAAGTTGATCGATGACGCGCTGGCTGCCTATCACGGAACCCAGCAGCAGCTGGAGGAAGAGGGGCTCTGCATCTATGTAAACGGCTCCATCACCGCCAACGGTAACGATTCGACGGTGTACGAGTACGATTATCCCATCACTCTGATCGTCAAGGGCAGTATTGAGTATAACGGCTCGGTGGCGGCAAGTGCCGAGCGCCCCCTCTATCTGATGTCCGAAACGGGCAGCATTACCGTCAACGGCGGCGGCGCCCAGCTGACCGGCCTCGTATACGCCCCCAACGGAAACATCACCCTCAACGGTCATCAGAATCCCACCGTAGTCAATGGTTCTCTCGTTGGAGAGAAGATCATTTGTAACGGCGGTCAGGTCACCGTCAACTATGTACACGATATCGACCACCTGCTGCCCAACGGCAAAGTCCACCTGGTCAGCTGATCTCCCCTCCCCCAGACATCCGAACCACCGGGAAACCGGTGGTTCTTCTTTTTTGTGGATTCTTTGGCCGCTTTCTGTTATAATGGGTGCAGCAAACGGCTGCGAGGTACTGTTATGGAATATTCTGTTTTGGGAAATACCGGCATTCGTGTGAGCCGGGCGGGGTTTGGCGTACTGCCCATGGGCCCCAGCCAGCTGGCACTGCCCGTGGATGAGGGCGCCGGGATCATCCGCTATGCTCTGGAACGGGGCATCAATTTCATCGACACCGCCCAGTATTACCGCACCTATCCTTACATCCGCAAGGCTCTGGAGGGCGGCGGCTTTGATGATGTGGTGCTGTGCTCCAAATCCCTGTGCGATGACTACGACGGCATGATGGAGGCCATCGGCGAGGCCCGGGAGGAACTGGGCCGCCCGGCGGATATTTTCCTCATGCACGAGGTGCGCGCCGGCCAGCTGGAAGAGCGCCGCGGCGCCTGGCGGGCGTTGGTGGATGCCAAAAGGCAGGGTCTGGTGCGGGCCATCGGCCTGTCCACCCACCACGTGGACGTGTGCGCCGCCGCGGCGGAGATGCCCGAGCTGGATGTGGTGTTCCCCCTCATCAACTGCGCCGGTTTGGGTATTCGCCGGGGCAACGCCTTCGCCACCCGTGAGGACATGATGGAGGCCATCACGGCCTGCCGTCACGCCGGCAAGGGGGTCTTTTCCATGAAGGCCTTCGGCGGCGGCAGCCTCACCGCACGGTATCAGGAGGCACTGGACTATGTTTTTTCCCAGCCGGCCATCGATTCGGTGATGATCGGCTTCGGCAAGATCTCCGACGTGGACGATCTGCTGCGATGGATGGAGGGCACCATGCCCGCCGACTACAACCCCGACATCTCCAAAAAGAAGGTCCACATCAACCACGAGGACTGCGAAGGCTGCGGCGCCTGCAAGGCCGCCTGCCCCGCCGGGGCCATCTATTGGGGCGAAAACGGCCTTGCCGAGGTGGATCACAGCAAGTGCCTCACCTGCGGCTACTGCAGCCCGGTGTGTCCGGTGCGCGCGGTGATCCTGTATTAACGAGGTGCGCTTTATGCCCCAAAGATTCGTTTTTTCTCTGCCTTCCCTGTGCCGCAAGGCGCTCCTGTCGTGGCTTTTGGCGGTCAACGTGGAATATCTGCTGCTGACGCCTGCCCTTCGGGACCTTGCTTCCCTGGAGGGTCTTGGGCAGATGTCCCTGCTGCGGGTGGCCGTTATGGCGGCGGCTCTGCTGGCGGTGCTGCTGCTGGCGGCACGGCGCTTTTCCCTGGACAGAGCCGAGCGCTGGGGGCTTCTGCTGGTGTACGCCTGCCTTTCGGCGCTGTCGCTGGCGGCCAGCTTTTCCCGAGCCTATTTGCTGGTTTGCCTTTTGGGCGCCGTGATCCTTCTGGTCTATGCCATTTTGGGATGGAATCCCCGGCCCATGAAGCCCGCGGCGGCCCAAGCCGACCGCCCGGTCTGGGCGTGGATCGCCGGCATCCTTGCCGTGGGCTTTTTCCTGTTCGTCAGCCTGTGGACGGTGTACCGCGTCAAGACCTTCAACGTGCCGGCCTATGACTTCGGCATCTTCGTCCAGATGTTCCACTCCATGAAAACCACCGGTCTGCCCATGACCACAGTGGAACGGGACGGCCTGCTGTCCCATTTCCGGGTGCATATGTCCCCCATTTATTACCTGATGCTGCCCTTTTACTGCCTGGTTCCCCGGCCGGAGACCTTGCAGGTGCTGCAGGCAGCGGTGATGGCCTCCGCCGTGCTGCCGCTGTGGAAGCTTGGGCGGCTGCACGGCCTGTCGGGGTTTCAGCGGATGCTGCTATGCGCCCTGCTGCTGCTCGCTCCGGCCTTTGCGGGCGGCGCGGCCTACGATCTTCACGAAAACTGCTTTCTCACGCCGCTGATCCTGTGGCTGCTGTACGGCATTGACAGCAAAAACACGGCCGTGACGGCGGTGGCCGCTCTGCTCACCCTGTGCGTCAAGGAGGACGCCGCCGTGTATGTGGCGGTGATCGCCCTGTATCTGATGCTGCGTGGGGCGCTGCGGTACGACGAGGAGCACCGCGAGGATCTCCTCCGTGGCGGCGTGCTGCTGGGCGCGGCGCTGGTGTGGTTCTTTGCCGCCACCGGCTTTTTGGCCGTGGTGGGCGACGGCGTCATGTCCTCCCGCTACCGCAATTTTATGTACGACGGCTCCTCCTCGCTGATCACGGTGGTCAAGGCGGTACTGCTCAACCCTATGAAGGCGCTTTTCGAATGCGCCGATCAGGAAAAGCACCTGTACACCATGCTGACCGCTCTGCCGCTGCTGGGATTTCCGTTGTTCACCCGCCGGTACGAGCGCTACGCGCTGCTGATCCCCTATTTGCTCATCAATCTCATGTCGGATTACGCCTATCAGCACGATATCTTCTATCAGTATTCCTTCGGCTCCCTTGCCCTGCTGGTATATCTGCTGGCGGTAAATCTGGCTGACTTGAAGCTCCGCGGCCAACGGACCCTTGTGCTGACCGCTGCGGCGGCGATCTCGCTGGCGCTCTTCGCTTTGACGAACTGGCCCTATGCCGCCGTAAATTTTAAACGCTACGAAACCTATCAAAGCACTTATCTGGGGTATCAGGAGGCGCTGTCCCACGTTCCCGACGGCGTCAGCGTCACGGCGAGTACCCATTTTGTGGCGCCGTTGGCCCAGCGGGAGATCATTTACTCCCTCCCCCACACCACGCGGGAGAATCTGCTGTCCACCCAATGCGTGGTACTGAAAACCAGCTCCGCCTATGATTTCCGCAACTTCCACAGCGAGGGCCAAAAGGACGGATACGACAATCTCGTGGCCATCCTACAGGAGGAGGGCTACGAGATGATCGCCTCCAACGGCAGCACGCTGGAGATTTATTTGCGGCAGGAATAAAAAAAGAACTCCCACATGGTAGCTGTTCATAAAACAGGTTTTACGAAACAAGAATTATGGCAGTTGCCATACAAGGGTTGCTGACAACAAGGGTATGTGCCTTAACGGGCATATACCCTTTTGTTTTGTGTGGAGTTCATAGCAAAAAGACCACGGCATATCAAGGTTGAAATGAACGGGCTATGCCCGACCTTGACACGCCGTGGTCTTTTGCTTCTCGGCAGACAAGAGGGCAATGCCTAAAATGGCATTGCCCTCAAAAATATGGCGGGATGTAGAACAGTATTACCCCTTCAACAATCGTCGCTTGCAAAGGAAAATATATCCGTTTTCAACCTTTATTCGCACTCGAATTTTGCTTCCTCAAATAGATATCTGGCAGTACAACGGCAGCTTCCTCCGTGTCATCTTCACCTTTCCACGCAACGATGAAACGGATACTTGCAGAATAAGGAATATATCCGCGTTCACGCAAAGTTTGAAGTCTCTCGCGGCATACTCTTGAAAGCTTGGCAATGCGCACACTTCTGCCATTCAGCTCGGCAGAAAGATATGCATCTGTGAGAAATAGCGGGATACCACTTTTGAGTTGGAACACAAGTTCTTTTTTGTCTTTGAAAAAATCAAGAACAACATCCCTATGTGTCAACTGTAAAGAAATTTCCTCCGGCTCGCCGTATTCATTGCTGTCCTCGGAATGGACTATGCCGGGTAAACCGAATGCCGAAAACAGATTTGTATTGCAATGAATGTGTAATGAGTCTTTTGCTCTTGTCATACCTACATACAGCTTGCGTTTTTCTTCGTCGGACATAGCGGTGTTTCCACTCAGCATCAAGTAAACTGCATCAAATTCGCGCCCTTTGGCCTTGTGAATAGTGGATACATAAATTACCTCACGCTCATCATCATAAAAATCCTCGTAGTTGGATTCTTTGATGAATTCCTCAAGATCAGTGCGATACTTTGTTGGGTTTATTGCCTCAAAATCGCGCAGAAGGTTTTTGCAGATTTCAAGACAAGGACTACCACTATAAACCTCAAACAACTGCTTTTTCGCTCTGTTCCAAAGATCATTCGAGATAACGGGAGATTTTAGCGATCGATCAATTTGCTTCAAGAAAAAGCGCAGCTCAAGCAAATTATATAACCGGAAACCATCGAGTGACTGAATAAGCTTGGCTCGAACTCCGTTTTTCAGCAGAAGTCCAAGTATTTGAAGAGCTTCGTCATTTGTGTTTGTTAGCACGCAGCATTTGCCGCTACCACGGGTTTCAAGAATTTGATTAACCACTGCGGTTTCCATATGTTTGCTGCAATAGCGTGTAATACTGACTGTGCCTTCGTCGTTTTGAACTGCTTCGATAACTGAGGATTTCATGCGGTTTCCTATAGAAGAAACAAATTCATTGGCAAGCAAGACGATCGTAGTTTTGCTGCGGTAATTTTCTGTCATTTCATATTTTACCGCTCCGAAATCTTCGATTAACGACCTCAAATATTTAGAGTCGGAACCGCGAAATTCATAGATGTTTTGATCGTCATCACCAACCGCTATAAGCCGCATGTCATCATTGTTTTGTATTAGAGCACGAACTAACTCAAACTCATTCGCATCCATGTCCTGTGCTTCGTCGATTACAAGGACACTTTTGGTGATTCTTCCTTGTTCAACTTCACCGCTACGAATAAGTTCGGCAGCATTCTTTACAACATCTTCGACACCTTCCAAACTGCCAATTTTGCCGAGCAGATCGAAGCAATATGAGTGAAAGGTTTTGATTTCCACAAAATTTGCAGCATTGCCAATAAGTGAAACGAGGCGTTTCTTGAACTCGGTAGCAGCTGCGCGAGAAAATGTAAGCATCAAAAGCTGTTCATGCTTCACATCTTCAAGAAGCAGTAATGCTGCGAGTTTGTGGACGAGCACACGGGTTTTTCCACTGCCGGGACCGGCAGCAACCACAATATACTTTGAATCTGCATCGTTGATGATTTGCGCTTGAATATCAGACAGTTCACCAAATAGTTGGTGATACTTATCTGGTGTAATGTTTCTGTCAATCTCTTTTGCACGATCCCCCTTAAAATATTTAGCGATGAATTTCCGAAAGTCCATTTGGAAATAGTCCTGAACGAACTGAAGTGCCGCATTATAATCACGTACCATGAGATTTGCATACTCGCCCACAATGTGGATCTGGCGGATCTTCTGTTTATAGAACTCGTCAAGGAAACGGTAATCATCGACCTTATACTTGATTCTGTTGTCGGTTACAAGACGCTTGATTTCCATGCCGTTATAGAGAACAAGAAAACCGCCCTCAAGTTTTAGAGCGCCGATCTTCGACAAATATAGCAGAGCGTCCTCTACATCCGACAAGGTCACTTCACGATTATGTGTGTCCAACCGGAGCATCCCTTTGTATTCATTGTGGAGTCCCACCAAGGAAAACAAGACTGGTTTTTCATCGCCC
>JAFYPP010000047.1 GCA_017559995.1 Clostridia bacterium
ACAGCCGGTCCAGCGACTGGGAGGCCATGGCGTCCACCGCCACCACGGCGACGGGCCGCACCCGCTCCGCCGCGCCGCGAAGGATCTCGGCGGTCTCTATGCCGGTGGTGCCAAGCACGCCGGCAGACAGGGCGCACACCGGACGCATATTGCCGAACGCCGAGGGCATGACGCAGATGAGATGGCGGGTGACGATGAGATGTTCCAGCGTCAGCGGCCCCAGGGCGTCGGGCGTCACCGCCCGGTTGCCCAGCCCGGCCACCAGAACGGGGCCGTCTTTTGGCAGCAGCGGCCGCAGCAGCTGCGAGAGGGCTTTTGCCGAGCGATAGATCCACTGGCTGTCGGACAGAGCGTGCTCCTCCATCTGGGCGGTGAGGTACTGCCCGCAGGGGCGCTCCAGGGCCTGTTCGCCCCGCTGATCGATGATACGGATGCTGTGAACGGACAGGGGGGATTGCCGCCATTGGCGGCGCTCCACGCCCGGAATGGGCCGGTCGCCATGGGCTTCCAGCCGCTCCATGGCAAGGTCGGTTCGCCTTTTGAACATGAAATCTCCTCCAAATCGGAAATTTTTGTTATTTTCCGCCGAAAGCGAAAAAATATGTAAATTAACACTTGCTTTTTTGCGCAGAGGATGGTAAAATACCGATGTTGTAAATTCGTTGTAAGGGAGGTCAGAGTCGTGCCCAACATTAAGTCTGCTAAGAAGCGTGTCCTGGTCAGCAAGGTCAACAACGCGATGAATCGCGCTGCTAAGACCGAGATGAAGACCATGATCAAGAAGTTCGATGCCGCCATCGTCGCCGGTGAAGGCGTTGAGGCTGCTTATAAAACTGCTATCAAGACCATCGATCAGGGCGTTGCCAAGGGTATCCTGCATAAGAACGCCGCTGCTCGCAAGAAGAGCCAGCTCACCAAGAAGCTGAACGCTGCTCAGTAATCAAACATAGCAAAGTAAAGCCGTTTCCCAAAAGGGAAACGGCTTTTTTCATGCTGCGGACGGTTATTCATGAAACAAAATGATCGCTTTACAGTCGGGACAGTGATGGGCTTCCACCGAATATCCCTCGGAAAGGGCGGTGAAGAAGCCTTTTATCGTGGTCTTCGTCAGCGGGATGTGGTCAGGCTGACCGTCCGGGACACGCTCGTTGTACCAATGGATGCCGTGGCTGCCGGTCAGCGCGCCGGACTCCATTTCCTTACCGCAATAGGGGCAGTTCATGGCAATTCCTCCTTAAAAAATGGGCACGGCGGATCTCCCGCCGCGCCCATGCCTGTTTACTTGGTAAAATACGCTTTGATCTCGGCCAGCTTTTCGGGGATGCCGATGAACTGGGGACACTCGGCGGAACAGGCGCCGCAGCCCAGGCACTTCTCGGCGTCCTTGTCCAGACCGTCGTCCAGATAATCCTGCTTGGCGGCATCGTACAGGCCCCACACCTTGGCGCGGTTATAGGCCTTGAAATGCTGCTGGGGACGGATGCCCTGGGGGCAGACGTTGCAGTAGGCACAGCCGCTGCAGTACAGCTCGGACAGGCCCTTCAGCTTGTCGTTGGTGGCCTTGTAGCTCTGGCGCTCCTCGGCGGTGACAGAGGCGATCTTTTCCACGATGGCCACGTTCTTTTCCACCATCTCGATGGACTGCATACCGGACAGGGCTAACGATACGGCGTCGTAGCCCAGAACGAAGCGCAGGGCCAGCTCCTCGGCGGTCTCGGCGGGGGTGTCGTACAGCTTGCGGAAATCTTCACCGCCGGCGGAGATCATGCCGCCCGCCACGGGGCCCATGACCATGACGCCCATGCCGCGGTCGGCCAGCTTGGCCATGACCTCTTCGTTGGACTGGTCGATGAGGTTGTACTGGCACAGCAGGGTGTCAAAAATGCCGTGGTCGGCGATGTCCACCATGACACGGGGCGCGTCATGGAAGGAGAAGCTGATGTGGCGGATGAGGCCCTCTTCCTTGGCCTTGAGCATATCCTTGTCCATCTGCATCTTCTTGGCGTGGTCGAACTTCTGGGCGTTGAGGGCGTGCATATGGTAGAAGTCCAGATAGTCGGTGTCCATCAGCTTGAGGGTGTGCTCCAGCTTGCGGCGGAAGTCACCGGGCTGCTGCACCTCGGAGGGGGGCAGCTTGGAGGACAGGTAGATCTTGTCACGGAAGTCGTGGACGGCCTTGCCCACGATGCGCTGGTTGTCACGGTTGGTGTAACCCCAGGCGGTGTCGAAGAAGTTGATGCCCAGCTCATAGGCACGGTGGATGATGGGGATGCACTTTTCGTCGTCGCAGCGCTTGTTTTCGCCCTCGCCGATGGAAGGCAGACGCATACAGCCGAAGCCCAGGCGGGACACCATGGGGCCGTTTTTGCCAAACTGCTTGTATAACATGATATGACCTCGTTTCGTCGGTTGATATTGCAGCCATTGTACCACAAAATTTCCCAAAAAGATACCCAAAAAGACAGAGTTATGGTAAAATAATAAAACCATGTTTTTTGGAGGACCTTATGACCGAACTGTTCCGTGAACATTATGATAAAGACACCCTGCGGGCCATGCCCGTGCTGACCCTGGCCCACATCGGCGACGGCGTGTACGAGCTGCTGGCCCGGTCTGCCGTGGCTGCCCGGGGCGGCCAGAAAGTGGTGGATGCCCACCGGCAGACGGTGGCGCTGGTCGCCGCCCCTGCACAGGCCAAGGCCATGGAGGCCATGCTGCCCCGGCTCACCGAAGAGGAGCGGAGCGTCTTTACCCGCGGCCGCAACGCCAAGCCTCACTCCACCCCCAAGCACTGCACCCTGCGGGAGTACGCTCTGGCCACCGGCCTGGAGTGCCTGTTCGGCCATCTGTACCTGAAAGGGGAGACCGACCGGGTGCTGGAGCTGTGGAAGATGGCGATGGAGGTGCTGGCATGAAGGGGCGTCTGGATAAAGTGCTGGCTACCTGCCGGCTGATCTCCCGTACCGATGCCCAGGCCGCGCTGAAGGCCGGCCGGGTGACGGTGGACGGTACCGCCGTCCGTGACGGAAAGGTGAAGGTGGACTCCGACGCCCAGATGATCCTGCTGGACGGCGTCCGGGTGGAGGGCGACGGCTTTGTGTACCTGATGCTCTATAAGCCTGTGGGCGTGCTTTCGGCCACCGAGGACAAGCGTGGCGCTATTACCGCCATGGATCTGCTGCCGGAGGAGTACCGCAAGGCGGCCCCCGGTGTGGTGGGCCGTCTGGACAAGGACGCCGAAGGCCTGCTGCTGCTGACCAACAACGGTGAACTGAATCACCGGCTGACCTCTCCCAAGCATCACGCCGACAAGCTGTACCGGGTGACGCTGGATCTGCCCGCCACCGAGGAGGATGTGCGAGCCTTCGCCGAACCCATGGATCTGGGGGACTTTACCACCCAGCCGGGCAAGCTGGAGCTGCTGGAGGACGGAAAAACCGCTCTGGTCACCATCCACGAGGGCAAATTCCACCAGATCAAGCGGATGTTCCAGCATCAGGGAAAGACGGTGCAGACCCTCAAGCGCCTGTCCATCGGCCCCCTGCGGCTGGACGAGGCACTGGCGGACGGGGCGTGGAGACCGCTCTCCGGCGAGGAGGTTCGCGCCCTTTTGGCCGCTGCCGATATGATGTAAAAAAATAAACAAATTTTTTGAAAATAATTGTTGAAAAAAACAAGGGTTTGTGTTAAATTAGACATAAACACATGAGAGATTTTAGGAATATTAGATAAAGGGTGGTCACAATGGCAGCCAGACTGTTTCAAAGTATCCTGCTGGAGATCAAAAACAAGATCCCGTTCATCCTGGGCATCGTAGATGCCAGCGGCAATATCGTGTCCTGTACCGAGCTGCGCTTCATCGGTGAAAACGTGGAGGCGGCTGAGGAGTTCTTCGCCATGGGCGCGGACGAGGGCGAGTGCGGCGGTTATACCTTCCGCAAGCTGGACGGTTACGACAACGGCGCCGATTACGCCGTCTTTGCCGGCCAGAGCGGCGAGAACGCAGCAATCGCCTGCAGCATCACCGCCGTTGCCATCAACAACAGCAAGTCCCTGTACGACGAAAAGCACGACAAGGCCACCTTCGTCAAGAAGATCATTCTGGACAACATCCTGCCCGGTGATATTTACATCAAGTCCCGCGAGATGCAGTTCCAGAACGAGATCAAACGGGTGGTCTACCTGATCCATATGGAGCAGAAGCAGGACCTGACCGTGGTGGAGATGCTGCAGAAGATCTTCCCCGACCGTCAGCGTGACTTTGCCATCACCATCAACGAGACCGAAGTGGTGCTGGTGAAGGAACTGCGCTCCAACGACTCCAAGGAGATCAACAAGTACGGCAAGCAGATCGACGCCGGCATGAGCGAAGCCGGTATCGACCACGTGGTGGGCATCGGCTCGGTGGCCAACCAGCTGAAGGACATCGCCCGCTCCTTCAAGGAGGCGCAGGTGGCGGTGGAGATCGGCCGCGTCTTTGATGAGAGCATCACCATGATGAGCTATGAGAATCTGGGTATCGGCCGACTGATCTATCAGCTGCCCACCACCCTGTGCGAGATGTTCCTGTCCGAAGTCTTCAAGAAGGGCTCTGTGGAGTCCCTGGACGAGGAGACCCTGTTCACCATCCAGAAGTTCTTCGAGAACAACCTGAACGTTTCCGAAACCTCCAGAAAGCTGTTCGTCCACCGCAATACCCTGGTGTACCGCCTGGAGAAGATCAAGAAACTCACCGGCCTGGACCTGCGGGAGTTTGACAACGCCATCGTTCTGAAGGTGGCCCTGATGGTCAAGCAGTACCTGCGCTCCAGAGAAAGCCTCAACTAAACAGCAGTTTTTTGGGCACAGGGATACCTGTGCCCATTTGCCCATGTTTCGGCATTGTAACGATTTTGTAAACATTTCGTCTGAGTAAGGAGAACGCATGCTCAAACTGGAAGATGTATTCAAGACATACGAGAACGGCACCAAAGCCCTCAAAGGCATCAACCTGACCATTGAGGACGGCGAGTTCGTCTTTGTGGTGGGCCCTTCCGGCAGCGGTAAGTCCACCATCATCAAGATGCTCAGCGCCGAGGTGCGCCCCACCTCCGGCAAGGTGTCGGTGAATGGTTATGATATCGGCAGCATCAAGCAGCGGGACATCCCCTATCTGCGCCGCACGGTGGGCGTAGTGTTCCAGGATTTCCGGCTGATCGAAAATAAATCGGTGTATGAAAACGTGGCCTTCGTCATGCGGGCGGTGGGTACGCCCCAGCGCCTCATCAAAAAGCGCGTCATGTACGTGCTGGATCTGGTGGGCGTGCTGCACAAGGCCCGGAGAAAGCCCTGTGAACTGTCGGGCGGCGAGCAGCAGCGTGTGGCCATTGCCCGGGCGCTGGTGAACAATCCCGACGCCATCATCGCCGACGAGCCCACCGGCAATCTGGACCCCGCCCGTTCGCTGGAACTGATGATGCTGCTGGAAAAGATCAACAGCATGGGCACCACCGTAGTGGTGGTCACCCACGCCCGTGAGATCGTGGACCAGTTCGCCAAGCGCGTGGTGGCCATCGACGGCGGCATGGTGGTGTCCGACCGCACCGGCGGATACTATCAGCGGCCCGACCTGACCAAGATCACCGAAGAGGCCGTACAGCAGGCCACCGTCACCGCCAGACGGCGGCAGACCGCCGCCCCGGAACGGGGTGTGGCCGTGGAGTCCCAGGCGGAAGAGATCCCCACCGAGGAACCCCGGCCCGTGGAAGAGCCGACCCGTGAAACGGTGTTCAACATCGACGATCTGCTCCGCTTTGACGGACAGGAGAACGGAGGCCGGGCATGAGCAAGAAAAGCAGAAACCAGAGCAACCGCAAGGCCGGTCTGGGTTATTTTATCCGGGAAGGTCTGTCCAGCGTGTTTGTCCACGGCTTCACCAGCCTGGCCGCCATGCTGGTCATCGCCGCCTGTCTGATGATCACCGGTATGTTCACGCTGGTGGCCCACAATCTGGACCTGCAGGTGCGGGAACTGGCCGGCAAGAGCGAGATCGTGATCTATATCGACGATTCGGTGAGCCGTGCCGACGCCCAGGCCATGGGTCAGAAGATCCAGGCGCTGGACAACATCAAGACCGCCAAGTTCGTCACCAAAGAGCAGCTGTTCGAGGATTATCTGGACTCTCTGGGCGAGGACGCCTACGTGATGGAAGAACTGCGGGAGGACAATCCGCTCCGTGACAGCTATCAGATCACCATGGACGACGTGAGCAAGCACGCCGAAACGGTGGAGGCCCTGGAGAAGATCAAGGGCGTCGCCCAGAGCTCCTCCATGCAGGAGGTATCCGAGCGGCTGATCCAGATCCGTCAGGTGGTACATCTGATCTCCTTCACCATGGTGGCCCTGCTGGGCGCCGTCAGCGTGTTCATCATCGCCAATACCGTCAAGCTGGCCATGTTCGCCCGCAAGGAAGAGATCGCCGTTATGAAGATGGTGGGCGCCACCAACCACTTCATCCGTGCCCCCTTCGTGGTGGAGGGTATGTTCCTGGGCCTGTGCGCCGCCATGCTGGCCTTTGGCGTCCTGTGGGGCGTCTATGCCTATGTGGGCGGTCAGCTGGCCGAGGGCACGGCTATCCTCACCATGGTGCCCTTTGCCGACGTTTGGAAGCGCGTGCTGACCATCCTGTCGGCTGCCGGCCTGCTGCTGGGCGTGGGCGGCAGTGTGATCACCATCCGCCGATTCCTGAAGGTGTGATTTTATGAAGCAGAACAACAAACCTACCGCCTACGAGCGGAAAATGAACCGCAGCCGCCGCATCGTGCAGATCGTCGCCATCCTGCTGGCCGTGCTGATGATCGGCAGCGTGCTGCTGTCGGCGCTGCCGGTGTTCGGCATCACCAAGAGCGAAGTGGACGCGCTGAAA
The DNA here is from genome assembly GCA_017559995.1 of Clostridia bacterium. Taxonomy (GTDB): domain Bacteria; phylum Bacillota; class Clostridia; order Oscillospirales; family Butyricicoccaceae; genus UBA4644. The sequence goes on from JAFYPP010000047.1 coordinate 6,905, forward strand.
AAGAAGGTCAACGAAGCCAGCGCCAAGAAAAAAGAGCTGAAGAGCCAGGTGTCCGCCCTGTCCGGCGACATTTCCTCTCTGGAAAAGCAGCTGTCCCTGCTGGACGGTCAGATCGAAGCCCAGGAGGACGAGATCGCCGCCCAGGAAGAACTGCTGGCCCAGCTGGAGATACTGGTGGAGGAAAAGACCATCGAGCTGGCCGACAGCGAAGCCGACCAGGCCCGGCAGTACGAGCGCATGAAAGAGCGCCTGCGGTACATGGTGGAGCACGACAGCACCAGCCAGCTGTCCATCCTGCTGGCTTCGGAAAGCTTTGCCGACTTCCTCAACCGGTGGGAGATCGTTCAGCAGATCTCTCTGCGGGACGAGCGGCTCTTTGAGGAACTGCAGGCCATCCGGGACAAGGTAACGGTGGAAAAGCAGGAGCTGGAGGCCACACAGGCCGAGGCCATCGAGACCAAGGCACAGATGGACGCCAACAAGGCCGAACTGGACGCCCAGCACACCGCCAAGCAGAAGGCTCTGGAGAAGGCCGAGACCGAAAAGGCCGCCGCCAACAAGGCCTATGCCGACATGATCGAAAAAGAAGAAGAGCTGATGGAGCAGTACAAAAAAGCCGCTGCCCAGCTGGCTTCCCAGAGCACCTATGTGGGCGGCAAGTTCATGTGGCCCCTGCCCGCAGCCAACAATGTGATCACCTGTAAGTACGGCTACCGCACCCATCCCGTGACCAGGAAGTACAAGCTGCACACCGGCATCGACCTGCGCTGTTCCACCGGCACCAAGGTGTACGCCGCTAACAAGGGCACGGTGACCACCTCCGGCTACAGCTCTGCCTGGGGCAACTATATCATCATCAACCACGGCGGCGGTTACACCACCCTGTACGCCCACCTGAGCCGCCGCAACGTGGCCAAGGGCGCTGCCGTCAAGCAGGGCGACGTCATCGGTCTGTCCGGCAATACCGGCTACAGCACCGGCCCCCACCTGCACTTCGAGATCAACAAAAACGGCAGCTCCTACGATCCCGTGACCGAGTTCAAGGGCTTCAACTATGTCTTCAAATAACCGAGGTATTCTATGAAAGAACGGAAAGTCCGCGTACCCACCGCGCTGATGCTTATGGTGCTGGCTGTGGTAGGCACCTTCAATATCACTTATTTCACCGCTACCGAGTATTACAACCACCTGCTGGATGACCTGCAGGCCCAGGAGACCCGCTACAAAAAGCTGAAGGAAGTCACCGACATCGTGGATAAGTACTACGTGGGTGACTATGACGAAGCCGACGCGCTGGAAATGGCCGCCGCGGGCTACGTGGCCGGTCTGGGCGACACCTGGTCGGGCTATTATACCGCCGAGCAGACCGCCGCCATCAAAGAGGAAGACTCCAATCAGTATGTGGGCATAGGCGTCACCTACGGTGTGCAGGCGGAAAATCTGTATGAGATCCTCACCGTCACGGCAGGCGGCCCCGCCGAAAAGGCCGGTATGCTGCCCGGTGACCGTGTGCTGGCTGTGGACGGCGTGGATGTGTCCACTCTGGAGGATCCCGACGAGCTGGTGACTCTGGTGAAGGGCGATATCGGCACGGCGGTGACCATCACCGTGGACCGGGCCGGCGAGGAACTGATCCTCCAGATCACCCGTGACACCGTTCCCATCTACAGCGTCACCTCCAGCCTGCTGGGAAATAAGGTGGGCTATATCGCCATCGACAACTTCAACAGCAACGTGGAGAAAGAGTTCGCCAGCCATCTGTCCAGCCTCACTGCCCAGGGCGCCAAAGCCTTTATCTTTGACGTGCGCAACAATTTCGGCGGCTTTGTGAGCGTCATGCACGATATGCTGGACCGCCTGCTGCCCGCGGGCCCCGTGATCACCATGGTGGACAAGGCCGGCAACCAGCTCCCCATGACTTCCGACGCCGCCTGCGTGGAGGTTCCCATGGCGGTCCTCACCAACGCCTATTCCATCTCTGCGGCCGAGTTCTTCGCCGCCGCTCTGCAGGAGTACAACGTGGCCACCGTGGTGGGTGAAAAGACCGGCGGCAAGGGCTATTCGCAGCAGACCTTCGTGTTGAGCGACGGCTCCAGCGTCAACCTGTCCACCACCCGTTACTATACCCCCAAGGGCAACAGCCTGGCCGAGACCGGCGTCACCCCCGACCAGATCGTGGAACTGTCGAAGGAAGATCTGAGCCTGCTGGTGAGCGATATGCTGGAACCTGCCGAGGACGAGCAGCTGCAGGCCGCGCTGCAGATC
>JAFYPP010000048.1 GCA_017559995.1 Clostridia bacterium
CCGTCGCGGGAACCCCCTTTGATTCAATAGAGGGTTCAAATCCCTCTTGCAAAACAAAAAAGAGCACTGCTTTCGCAGTGCTCTCGTGGCGGAGAAAGAGGGATTCTTTTTCCCGCGCCGAAATTTCCGTCGCGGGAACCCCCTTTGATTCAATAGAGGGTTCAAATCCCTCTTGCAAAACAAAAAAGAGCACTGCTTTCGCAGTGCTCTCGTGGCGGAGAAAGAGGGATTTGAACCCTCGCGACCCGTTAGAGCCCTACTCCCTTAGCAGGGGAGCCCCTTCACCACTTGGGTATTTCTCCAGTTGCCGTTACAGGCATAAAACAGTTTAGCATACCTGCGGGCAAAAAGCAAGAGGTTTTTCTCACTTTTTGCCCGCTTTTTCTGCTATTATTCGGCCATTTGTGCCTCGTAACCGGCGTCAACGACGGCTTTCACCAGCACGGCATCCTCAACGGGCTGCTCCATGGTGATCACGGCGCAGTTGTTGGCCAGCTGCACGTCGGCCTCCACGCCGGGGATGGCGGTCAGCGCCTTCTTCACGTGGGCCACGCAGTGGGGGCACATCATACCCTGAATGTTCATGGTCTTGGTCATGGTTGTTTCCTCCCTTTTGATTTCGATAATTTCGATAGATGCTTCGGTTTTTTCGATAACGGGACAGGCATCGCCGCAATCCTCCGCCAGCTTCAGCCGGGTGAGGCGCAGAGCGTTGGTCACCACGCAGAAGGAGCTGAGACTCATGGCCGCCGAGCCGATCATGGGGCTGAGGGTGATGCCAAAGGCGGGATACAGCACGCCGGCGGCCACCGGGATGCCGATGGCGTTGTAGAAAAATGCCCAGAACAGGTTCTGCTTGATGATCTTCAATACCTGCCGGCTCAACCGGGTGGCCTGCGCCACGGCGGTGAGTTGGGCGCCGGTAAGCACCACGTCGGCGCTTTCAATGGCCACATCGGTGCCGCCGCCGATGGCGAAACCCACGTCGGCACGGGTGAGCGCGGGGGCATCGTTGATGCCGTCGCCCACCATGGCCACCACTTCGTCCTTGTCCTGCAGGGCCCGGATATGGGCCTCCTTATCCTGAGGCAACACCTGGGCGATGGCATAATCGGCGCCTACGGCACGGCACACAGCCTCGGCGGTGCGGGCGTTGTCGCCGGTAAGGATAACGACTTTACAGCCCTGTTCTTTCAGCTCTTTCACGGCAGCGGCAGAAGTGGGCTTCACCGGGTCGGCCACGGCGATCAGGCCGGCCAAAACGCCCTCCCGGGCGAAGTACAGCAGGGTCTTTCCGGCCTCTTCCAAACCGTGGGCCTGCTCGGTGACGGCAGACAGATCCACCGCCAGTTTTTCCATCAATTTTTCATTGCCGGCGGCAACGGCGGCACCGTCCAGCCGTGCCGTCAGGCCGTAGCCGGGAAGGTTTTCCACGTTGTCCACGGCGGCGGGGGAAATGCCCCGGGCGGCGCATTCCCGCAGCACGGCCTGGGCCAGCGGATGGCCGGAAGAGGCCTCGATGGATGCGGCCAGCCGCAGCAGGGAAGCGGTGTCGGCGGCAAGAATGTCGGTGACCGACGGATGGCCCTGGGTCACCGTGCCGGTCTTATCCAGCACCACGGTGGTGACGCTTTGGGCCTGTTCCAGCGACTGGGCGGTGCGGAACAGGATGCCGTTTTCGGCGCCCTTGCCGGCGCCCGCCATAATGGCCACGGGAGTCGCCAGACCCAGCGCGCAGGGGCAGGAGATCACCAGCACCGAAATGCCGATATTGAGGGCGAACTCCACACTTTCGCCCACCAGCAGCCATACCACAAAAGCCAGAAGGGCGATGCCCATGACAGTGGGCACGAAAATGCCGGCGATCTTATCTGCCAGGCGGGCGATGGGCGCTTTGCCGGAGGAGGCCTCCTCCACCAGAGCGATGATGCGGGCCAGGGAGGTATCCCTGCCCACACGGTCCACACGCACCTGACAAAAGCCGTTTTGGCAGATGGTACCGGCGTCCACCCGGTCACCCACGGTTTTTTCCACAGGGATGCTCTCACCTGTGAGAGCGCTCTGGTCCACGGCCGCGTTGCCCTGACAGATCACGCCGTCCACCGGGATGCGTTCGCCTGCCCGGATCACGGCAATGTCGCCCACCTGCACCTGTGCCACGGGCGTTTCCACCTCACCGCCGTCCTTCAGCAGCTTGGCGGTATCGGGCGTCAGGGCGATCAGCCGGGAAATGGCCTGGCCGGTACGGCCTTTGGACCGGGTCTCCAGAAACTTTCCCACCGTGATGAGGGTGAGGATCATAGCAGAGGACTCGATATACAGGTTATGGGCGTACCGCTCCACCACGGCCAGATCGCCGTAACCGTAGCCGTAGCTCATGCGGAACACCGCCACCAGACCGGAAAGGAGCGCCGCGCCCGAGCCTACCGCAATGAGGCTGTCCATGTTGGGGGAGCGCTTCAACAGGGCTTTCAAGCCCACAACGAAAAACTTGCGGTTGAGGAACAGCACCGGCACGCACAGCAACAGCTGCGCCAGCGCGTTGGTGAGGTAGTTGCCCTCGCCGTGGAGCCAGTGGGGCAGCGGCAGCCGCAGCATATGGCCCATGGCCACATACATCAGCGGGAGGAGGAAAGCAACGCTCCACACCAGCCGGGTCTTCATCCCTGCCAGCTCTTCGTCGCCGGGGGAGGCCGTCTTTTCGGCAGGCTGGGCGGCAATTTCCGCCTCGGGAAGGCTGGCACCATAGCCCGCGTCAATTACGGATTGTATAATTTCATTGTGACTTAACAGATTTTCATCAAAATCCACCGTCATATTGTTCATCAGCAGGTTGACGGTGACCGACCTGACCCCCTCCAGCTTGCCCACTACCTTTTCGATGCGGGCGCTGCAGGCGGCACAGGACATACCGGTGACATTATATTTTTGCGTCATCGTTGGCCCTCGTTTCCCCACAGATACCCAATGGCGTCGCAAAGAATATCGGCGGACTTCCGGGCGGCCCGCTGCTCAAAGTTCTCCATATCGTCATAAGCCACATCGTTGGCCAGATCGGAGATACAGCGGATGACGCCGAAGGGCACCCGGTTGACGGTGCAGACGTGGGCCACGGCGGCGCCCTCCATCTCGGCGCACAGGGCGTTGTAGTCCCGCTGCAGCCGTGCCTTTTCCTCCGGGTCGTTGACGAACAGGTCGCCGGTGGCGATGCAGCCCAGATGGCTTTCGGGACAGGCTTTGCGCAGCGCCACCGTCAGCTTGGGATCGGCCACGAAATAGCCGCCGAAGGGGAGGAACTCCCGCTTGGTCTTTTCCTTCATATCCCGATAGGTCAGCTCCCGGGCCACCACCACGTCCAGATGACGCAGCCCTGCGCCCACCGCGCCGGCAATGCCGGAGTGGAGCAGCGCTTCGGGATGATATTCCGAGATCAGCAGCTGGGTGCACTGGGCGGCGCACACCTTACCCACGCTGCAAACGGCGGCGATGACCTCCTGACCGGCCAGCCTGCCGGTATAACCGAACAGGCCCGGGCGGCGCACCTCGCGCACGTCCTCCATGCGGGAGAGGATGTTCTCCAGCTCCACGTCCATGGCTGTGATGATCGCGATCATAAAGCGCTCCTTACTGACCCAGGAAGTCGGCCGTCACCTGCGCGAACAGGGCGGCGGCGTAGGACAGGCCCTCTTCGTTGGCACGGTAATAGCAGCCGTGGGCGGGGTGGATGCACTCCACACGGCCGTCGCCAAAGCCGAACTCACAGTAGCAGCCGGGGATGGTGAGGTTCTTCATAAAGGCGCCGAAGTCCTCGGTACCCATGTTGGGGATGCGCTGGATCTCCACCTTGTCACGGCCCACCAGCTTCACCATGGACTGCTCCACCAGAGCGGAGAAACCGTCGTGGTTGACCACGCCGGGGTAGCTTTCGATGATGGTCACGTCGGCCTCGGCACCCATGGAGCGAGCCACGCCCTCCACCAGTTCCCGGAACATATCGCACATCTTTTTGCGCATTTCGGGACCGAAGGAGCGGATGGTGCCCCGCAGAACGGCTTCGGCGGGAATGATATTGCCGGCGGTGCCGGAATGGAAGGAACCCACGGTGACCACCACGCTGTCGGTGGCGTACACACGGCGGGAGGACAGCGTCTGCACAGCGCTGACGATCTGGGAGGCCACCACGATGGGATCGATGCCCGAGGCGGGATAGGCGCCGTGGCAGCCCTTGCCCTTGACGGTGACGATAAAGCCGTTGGAGGCCGCGTAGCAGTCGCCGTACTTCAGGCCGTACTCGCCGGCACGGGTGCCGGTGGAGTTATGACCGCAGAACACGGCGTCCACCTGGGGATTTTCCAGGCAGCCCTCGTCCACCATGCGCTGGGCGCCGCCCTGATCCTCTTCGTCGGGCTGGAAGAACAGCTTTACGTTGCCTGCCAGCTCGTCCTTATGGGCATTCAGCAGCTTTGCCGCGCCCAGCAGAGAGGCGGCATGCAGATCGTGGCCGCAGGCGTGCATCACGCCGGCGTTCTGGGAGGCAAAGGGCAGACCGGTCTCTTCCTGCACGGGCAGGGCGTCGATATCGGCACGCAGGCCGATGGTCTTGCCGGGCTTGCCGCCCCGGATGATGCCCAGAACACCGGTATCGGCGCAGGGCTGGCATTCGATGCCCATGGCCTCCAGCTCCCGGAGGATGAGGGCCTGGGTGCGGGTCTCACGACGGCCCAGTTCGGGGTGGGCGTGGATGTCCCGGCGGATCTCGGTCATATAATCAGACAGCGCTTTGGCTTCCTGCAGAATGATTTCAGGGGTCAACATGGGGAAAACACCACCGTTTCTCAAAATTTTTCTGTTTTTATTATATACCAAAAGGGTAGGAACGCAAGAAAAAACAAAACAAAAAGCACCCCAAACGGGGTGCTTTCTCTTATTCGCCCATGGCGGGATAGCGCTTCTTCAGGGTTTTGACGCAGTAGAAATAGGCGGGAACCAGGAACAGGTCGGCCATGATCCACGCGGCGGGAGAGGCCAGACAGGCGGCGTTGAAGCCGTACAGGGGCACCAGGAAGGACACGCCGGCACGGGCGATCATCTCCAGAATACCGGCAACGGTGGCCAGAGGGGAGAAGCCCATACCCTGGATGTAGTTGCGGAAAATGAAGATGGCGCCCAAAAAGACATAACAGAAAACCAGCGTCCGCAGCAGCTGCATGGACAGGGGCACCAGACCGGCGCTGGCCTCGTCCAGGAACAGCATCACCAGATTGTTGCCCACCAGCAGCACCAGCACCAGAGCAAAGACGCAGTAGCCGATGCCCAGCAGACAGCAGGAACGGAGGCCCTGGTTGAGGCGGTCCCACTGCTTGGCGCCCACGTTCTGTCCGCCGTAGGTGGCCATGGTGGAGCCCATTGCCTCCAGAGGACAGGCCAGGAAGATGGACACCTTGTTGGCGGCGGTGGTGGCGGTGACGTACATGGTACCCAGCACGTTCACCGAGCTCTGCAGCATAACGCTGCCGATGGCGGTGATGGAGAACTGCAGACCCATGGGTACGCCCAGAGACAGCAGGTTCCAGATGCGCCGCCAGGACCACTGCCAGTCGCCCTTGTGCAGTTTCAGCACCTCAAAGCCCCGGCAGACCTTCCACAGGCTGCCGAAACCGGCCAGAAACTGGCTGATGGTGGTGGCAAATGCCGCGCCGAACACGCCCCACTCCAGGGTAATGATGAACACCAGATCCAGTACCACGTTGACCGCCGAAGCGATGACCAGCCAGACCACGGCGGTACGGCTGTCGCCCAGGGCACGCAGGATGCCCGAACACATATTGTACAGGATGTAGCCGGGGATACCGGCGAAAATGGTGGTGATATAGACCCAGGACAGATCGATGATATCGGCGGGCGTGTTCATCATCTCCAGAATGGAACGGCTGAAAATCACCGTGAAGGAGGTGATGGTCACCGCGAAAAACAGGCTGCAGTACACCGCGCCCGTTACATATTTCCGCAGGGAATCGTAGTCTCCGGCGCCAAACCGCTGGGCGATGGGGATGGCCATACCGCTGCAGATGCCGATGGAGCCGCCCACCACCAGAAAGTTGATGGAACCGGTGGCGCCTACCGCAGCCAGAGCGTTGCCGCCCAGAAACTTGCCCACGATGGCGGTATCCACCACGTTATACAGCTGCTGGAACAGCATGCCCAGCAAAATAGGGAGGCCGAACTGCAAAATCAGCGTCAGCGGCCGTCCTTTGGTAAGATCTTTGGTCATAGGCTTCACCTCGGAAAAAATCTGAAATTTTATTATAGCCCTCCGCCGGGAAATTGCAACAGTTTTTTCCACAAAAAACGGCGAAAATGTGAAACCCCCGGTGGAAACCACCGGGGGGGAGTTTTCAGGGACCCATGATACTGAACATCAGATCATCACAACCCCGATAGGTATCCATCTGCGCTTCCGACCATCGGATAAAGGCATCGTACAGACCGGCGATCTCATAGCGGTGCTCGCGGATAAAGGCCTCTTTATCATCAATCCTTTTCCAGTTATCAACAAGCACATACAAATTAAACCTTTTGCAGTACGCTCTCAACGCAGAATAGTCATCGCTGCGCAGGATCGTTTCCCGCACCTCTTTCAGTCTGTCCAGAATGTCCCGCCACGTCTGCCAGGGGAGATGATTTTCCGTAAGGTAATACCGGTCATAGAGGTAGGGATAGAACTCTTCGATAAAGGGAAGAAGGAACGACGCGCTTTCCTCTTCAATCTTCAGAGCGGACAGGTTCCAGGAATCATTGGTCCTCCACGGCACAGCACGAAACACGATCTCCGACCCATAAGGGCCGACACCGCTGTACCGAATGTCAAAGGGCTGCTTTCGCTGCCATTTTGTGATCTTGATGCTTTCCGCCAGCCGCTGCGTCGGGTTGGGGTAGGCTTTGCGCATTTCGGTAAAGCGCATCCGCGCCAAAATATCCTCCCTTTCCATTTCCGTGCAGCCTTCCATCCAGCGCCACGCCGCCTCGGTACTCATCCGCAAAAGGAGCGCCGCGCAGGATGCACCGTTTTTTCGATAGCCGAACCGGTCGGCATTCTTTTTATACCCCTCTACTGCGCAGCGGATGGTATACCCGGGTCCGTCGATCCGGTAGTACCGGGCGCTGCAGGTCAGTTTTTCCGCATCCTTCAGATTTGCCTTGAGGCAGCGGTACAGGGTTTCGTTCCGCTCTTCAAAGGAAACCTGCGGATCCTTCCGCAGAGTCACCACATAAAAACGCCGGTGTTCCCCCTCTTCCGCAGGGTCGGGGATGCTCCGGATCTTCCACAGAGGCTGCATTTCCCGGAGGATCGCCCGGTAAAGTTCCCGCTCCCGAAGGCGCAGGGTGATGTGCCCCCGATCCATCAGATCCCGAAAAAAGGTGCGGTCGGTCTCGGCATCGTACAGCACAAGGTCGTGTTCCGCCGCAATGGCATGAAGTTTGGGCAGCACCTCTGCAGCCTTTTCATAGGAGGTGACCACCTTCAGATAGGCCACTGTTCCGTGAATAACAGGCACGTATTCCACCAGAGGACGACACTTGCAGTCGCCGGTGTTCGGATCGGTCAGTTCCCGACAGATCTGCTTTTCAACCGCTCCGGTGTCAAAAGCAGCGATCCAATGACTGGCCCCGTGGGCTTTCCACTCCCTGTCCTCGTGGACAGCCACGGCACGGTTCACCCAATTTACCACAGGCAAAGCCTTGTGCTCTGCCTTCGTGCTGTAAAGATAAACTCTGTAACGCATCCGCTTTCCCTCCTTTTTCTTAATCATACAGAATATTCTGTCCGTTAAAACGGATGCGGTTACGAAAAAGAAAAACCCCCGGTGGAAACCACCGGGGGCATAACACTTACCGAACGACAGAGGAGCGGCTATAGATATAAAACAGTTCCTGGCTGGGCTGCCAGCCTTTTTCCTTGGGCGGAAAGCCGGCGTCGAACCGGGCGACGGCCTCCTCATCGGCACAGGCCTCTTCTGCCGTGCTGCCGCGATACTGCCACAACCGACCGTCCAGCGCGCCGGGTTTCAGTTCCTTCACCAGCAGCGCGGTGGGGAAGACCCCGGGGTCCAGACAGACATTGTATTTCTTACAGGTTTTGAAACCTCTGGGAATATAGTTTTCCGGGTTTCCGAAAATGACCACGGTATCCCAGCCCATGTCCGCTGCCCGCACAAAGGATGCCTCCATCAGCTGTTTTCCAAGACCTTTTCGCTGATACTGCGGTGCAATTCCCACCGGTCCAAAGGTAAGAACTTCTTTTTTCTGACCCTGTTCATCCACCAGTGCGGCTTTGGTATACACAATACTGCCCACAAGTTCTCCGTCCTGTTCCAGAACCAGATCCAGTTCGGGAATAAAATCCTCATGGTCACGCATTTTGTGCAGCAGATAATGCTCGTCGCAGCCGGGGATATGCTGGTTCCAGAAAGCCTCCCGGATGAGATGCTCCACTTTGCGGTAATCGGCTTTTGTTTCGTTGCGAATGATGATGTTCATAAATAATTAATCCTCCTGAAAATTGATGGGCTTCCTTTTCGGGAGGCGCAAAATCACAGGCGGCCTCCCGGTCAGCCCGCAATCTCCAAGGTGTTGTTGATTTTCAAACAGCAGTCTCCTTTTTTGTCGTAAAAAACCCCCGGCGCTTTCACGCCGGGGGCAATCAAATCAGTTAGCGGGGGAACTTGATAGCGGCCTGAGCGGCAGCCAGACGGGCGATGGGTACACGGAAGGGAGAGCAGGACACATAGTCCAGGCCGGTCTGGTGGCAGAACTCCACGGAGGAGGGGTCACCGCCGTGCTCGCCGCAGATACCCAGCTTCAGGTTGGAGCGGGTCTCACGGCCCAGCTTGCAGGCCATCTGCACCAGCTTGCCAACACCGGTCTGGTCCAGACGGGCGAAGGGATCGGACTCGTAGATCTTGTTGCCGTAGTAGGCATCCAGGAACTTACCGGCGTCGTCACGGGAGAAGCCGAAGGTCATCTGGGTCAGGTCGTTGGTACCGAAGGAGAAGAACTCGGCCTCCTTGGCGATCTCGTCGGCGGTCAGAGCGGCGCGGGGGATCTCGATCATGGTACCGACCATGTACTTCATGTCGGAACCGGCGGCGGCGATCAGGGCGTCAGCGGTCTCGGTGACGGTCTTCTTGACGAAGGCCAGCTCCTTGATCTCACCGACCAGGGGGATCATGATCTCGGGAACGATCTTCCAGTCGGGATGCTTGGCGTTGATGTTCAGAGCGGCCTTGATGACGGCACGGGTCTGCATGGCGGCGATCTCAGGATAGGTGACGGCCAGACGGCAGCCGCGGTGACCCATCATGGGGTTGAACTCGTGCAGGCCGGCGATGATGGCCTTGATGTCGGCGACGGACTTGCCCATGTCGTTGGCCAGAGTCTCGATGTCAGCCTCCTCGGTGGGAACGAACTCGTGCAGGGGGGGATCCAGGAAGCGGATGGTCATGGGACGGCCCTCGAGAGCCTCGTACATGGCCTCGAAGTCACCCTGCTGCATGGGCTCCAGCTTGGCCAGAGCCTTCTCGCGCTGCTCGACGGTGTCGGAGCAGATCATCTCGCGGATGGCCTTGATGCGGTCACCCTCGAAGAACATATGCTCGGTGCGGCACAGGCCGATGCCCTCAGCGCCGAACTTCACGGCCTGAGCGGTGTCGCGGGGGTTATCGGCGTTGGTGCGAACCTTCAGCTGACG
>JAFYPP010000049.1 GCA_017559995.1 Clostridia bacterium
CTGGGAGGGCGCCGCAGGCTCCAGCGGCTGCCGCTCGGGCACAGCGGGCGCGCTGCCGCATCCCGTCAGCAAACACAGGGCCAACAGCCCCGCAAAACACATCTTCCAACATTTTTTCACAGAGTTTCCCTCTTTTCTTGCATCTCTATCCATACTTTGCTATACTAAAGCAAAGCAGTTTTCAACTTCAGGTGATACTATGGAACTTTCCTATATTCTGGCCGACCCCAGCGGCAACACCACCGCCTTCGTCCTCACCCCGGTGGCCCGGGAGGACTACGGCCCGGTGGCCCGCCGGATAATGGCGGCGCTGGACGCCGAGCAGGTGGCCTTCGTCCACCACGGCCGCATGGACATGATGGGCGGCGAGTTTTGCGGCAACGCCAGCCGCAGTTTTGCCCTGTGGCAGCAGCTGCACGAGGGCGACGGCCGCTGTCTGCGCCCCTTTACGGGGGAACAAACCGCCGCCGTTCACGTCTCCGGCGCTCCCCAACCGCTGGAAGTCACCCTCCGGGGTGACGGCCGCACCCTCTGGGCGGCCATCTCCATGCCTCTGCCCAGACGGGTCACCCCCCTCACCGACCCGCAGCTGGGCCCGGTGACGCTGGTGGAATACCCCGGCATCAGCCATCTGGTGCTGGAAGGCCGTGCCCCGCTGGACACCGACCTTGCCCACGCCCGGGCGCTGCTGGCCCGGCTGGAGGCCGAGGACTGCTGTTTCGGCCTGCTGTACGCCGAGGGCAATACCCTCCGGCCCCTGGTCTATGTCCGGGACACCGACACCCTCATCTGGGAAAACTCCTGTGCCTCGGGCACCTGTGCTGTGGCCGCCGCCCGTGCCGTGGCGGCAAACGCCCCCCTCACTTTGGAACTTTTCCAGCCCGGCGGCAGTCTTACTGCCAAAGCGGAACTGCGCGGCGGCGCCCTCACCGCCCTTGTTCTGGACGGCCCGGTGACCTTCCCCCGTTCGGGCACGCTCACCCTGTGAAAGGAGCATGACTATGAAACTACTGTTCAAGCAGCGTTATTTCTCCTGGTTCGACAGCTACGACATCTATGACGAAGCCGGCAGCACCCTGTTCACCGTGGAAGGCCAGCTGGCCTGGGGCCACACCCTCCACATCAACGACGCCGGCGGCACCCACATCGGCACCGTCAAGCAGCGGCTGTTCACCTTCCTGCCCAAGTTTGACCTGTTCGAGGGCGACACCCTCCTGGGCACCATCACCAAGGACTTCACCCTGTTCAAACCCACCTTCCAGGTGGACTTCAACAACTGGCAGGTGCAGGGCGAGTTTTGGGAATGGGACTATGACATCCTGGACAAGTTCGGCGACCGGGTGGCCACCATCTCCAAGGAGCTGTTCAACTGGACGGACACCTATGTCATCGACGTAAACGACCCGGCCGACGCCCTGTACGCCTTGATGGTGGTTCTGGCCATCGACGCGGAAAAATGCTCCCGCGACTGACCCTTATTCCACCGGCGGCTCTTCGGAGCCGCCTTTTTTGCTGTCGTATTCCTCCAAAAAGCTGTGCTCCGCGCCGTCCCGTTTCCATCCCAGCAGGGTGTCCATGTTCACCGAGTGGATGGCGGCGAAAATATGCTTCTCCACGTCGGGATTGGTCTTGCGCAGCTCTTTCAGCAGCGCCTTGGTCTCCTTGCGCTTGGACAGGCTCTCCCGCCCCTCGGTCTCGGCCTTTTCGGTGAACCGGCAGGCGCACTGCAAAAACCGCAGCTCGTGGTACTTCGCCCAGGCGATGATGTCCTCTTCGTGCACCCGGTACATGGGGCGGATCAGTTCCATGCCGGGATAATTCCGGCTGTGCAGCTTGGGCATCATGGCCTGGATCTGCGCCCCGTACAAAAGGCCCATCAGGGTGGTCTCCACCACGTCGCTGAAGTGGTGGCCCAAAGCGATCTTGTTGCAGCCCAATTCCTGGGCATACTTGTATAAATACCCCCGGCGCATACGGGCGCACAGGTAGCAGGGATTTTTCTCCACACCGGACACGAACCGGAAGATGTCGGTGTCCCGCACCGTCACCTCCAGCCCCAGCAGGGCGGCGTTGTCCATGATCCGCTGACGGTTTTCCGGAGTGTAGCCGGGGTCCATCACCAGAAACTTCACCTCGAAGGGGAAGTCCGACCGCCGCTGCAGCATCTGCATCAGCTTGGCCAGCAGCATGGAGTCCTTGCCTCCCGAAACGCACACGCACACCCGGTCACCCGGCTGGATGAGCCGGTATTCCTTGATGCCGGCGATGAACGGCCCCCAGAGGGTGTCCCGGTACTTTTTCTGGATGCCGCGCTCCACCTGCTGGGCAGGGGTCAGCCGGCTGAGATCTCTTGCCATAGGCCCCTCCTCACAGAATGATATGGCAGCAGTCCTTCACGGCGCAGTCCCGGAAATAGGCCTGCTCCAACGGGATCCACTCGTTTACGAACCGCTGCAGCATCCGTTCGCCGTTGCGGCGCAGGATGCGTGCCTTCTGGGTCTCGCCGTCCACCTCCACCAGCACCCGCAGGTCAAAAAAGTCCCGCAGCCGGGGATGCAGGCTGTAGGCCCCCTCCACCACGATCACATCCCGGACGTCCTGCCGTGCGGTGCTTCCCACCGCCATCACCGAGCAGTCAAATACGCCGTACTCCGCCGCCTCCCCTTTGGAAAGGGGCAGCAGCACCTGCTCCAGCACACGCTCCCAGTGGACGTTTCCGCCCGGCTGGGCAAACCGCTCCGCCGTCCGCAGGTCAGGCGGCAGGAAAAAGTCGTCCATGTGGACCAGCCCGGCGTCCAGCGCCTGTGCCAGCGCCTGACCGAGGGTGGATTTTCCGCTGGCGCTTCCGCCGTCGATGGCCACCAAAAAGGGCCGTTTGTCCCCTTTGCGTGCCTCGATCCCGGCCAGCAGGGTCTGTAATCTTCCGTCCATGGGCGCACCGCCTTTCTTAACTAAAGTATTATACCATACCCCGGCGCAAACGGCAACTGCCTCCGCCCTCATCCCGGCACCCGCTTTGTCATCCCGAGCCCGGCCAGCGGGAGCACCGCACTTGGTCTACTGAGCAGACAGGGGTAAGGCTGCACCCGCAGGTGCGTTTCGAGGCCAACCGCCACAGGCGGCTCTTGGGCCGAGATGGGCTTCCTGCCCTTACGGGGTAGGCCCCCGGCGCGCTTTGGTGACTTTCGCGCGGTCGAAAGTCACGCGGGGTCCGGGGAGGCATCCCCCGCTCCCCCGCCCGTGCCCGCAGGCACGGAACCCTCCGTCATCCCGGCACCCGCTTTGTCATCCCGGGCGCAGCCGAGGGATCCCAATCGCAGTCACTTCTGCGGAAGTGACATTGCACCTGCGGTGCGTGCGATTTGACGGGCGAACCAGTTCTCCCGTAAACCCTCTCCGGCCTCCCGGCGGGGACGGAAGTTCTCTGTCATCCCGAGCCTGCCGAGGGATCTCACGGCATTTCTTCCAAAATCTTCATAGTTTTTTAAGATTTCAAACCCTTTCCCCCTGTGCCCCTTTCCTGTATAATAGTCCCATCAGAAGTCTATCCGCCCCCGCGAAAGGAGAACCCATGAAAAAACTGTCCACCCGGGCCATCGCCTGGATCCTGCTGATCCTGCTGGCTCTGTCCTGCGTCATTCCGGCCTTCGCCGCCGATGAGGACGCCCGCACCGTGCAGACCGTCCTTGGCGACGGCCTCACCCTCACCCGGCTGAACAGCTATCTGGGCGGCGTCCGCCGCCAGCAGTTCACCCTGGACTACGAACCCGGCGGCACGGTGCAGCCGCTGGTGCTGTACGGCGACACCCTCTACGGAAAATCCACCGTCACCCAGGTGGTGGAGTATGCCCGCGGCCAGGGCTACCATGTGCTGGCCGCCGTCAACTCCGACTTTTTCTTCACCGGCTCGGGCATCCCCACCGGCATGACCGTTCAGGACGGCGTGCTGGTGACCTCCGACGGCAGCTGGAACGCCGTTGGCTTCTTTGAGGATGGCACCGCCATGGCCGGCACCCCCGGACTGAAGCTCACCCTGGTCACCGAGGACGGGACCGAATACCCCATCTACGCCCTCAACAACGTGCGCACCAAGGAGGGTCTGTACCTCTACACCACCGATTTTGACACCGCCACCCGTACCACCGCCGCCGGCACCGAGGCCGTTCTGGACATCATCGGCCGCCGGGAGGAACTGCGCATCGGCAGTTCTGTGGAGGCCACCGTCCGCTCGGTATCCCAGACCAAAAACACCCCCGTGGAGGAAGGCACGCTGGTGCTGTCCCTCACCGCCGACAACAAGGCCGGCCTTGACCTGCTCACCATGCTGGAAGAGGGGCAGGAGGTCACCGTCTGCGCCGAGACTGCCGATGACCGTTGGGAGGACGTGGTATGGGCCACCGGCGGCGGCAATATGCTGGTCCGGGACGGCGAGCTCACCGCAGACGCCAACGTCACCGGCCGGGAGCCCCGCACCCTGCTGGGCATCCGTGAGGACGGCTCCTGCGCCGTCATCCAGTGCGACGGACGGCAGACCGGCCTCAGTTCCGGCCTCACCCTCACCGAGGGCGCCCGCCTGCTGCTGGATATGGATTGCGTGGATGTGATCAATCTGGACGGCGGCGGCTCTTCGGTGACCGCCGTGGCCTATCCCGGTCTGGAGCCGGAGGTGCTGTCCTCCCCCTCCGACGGCGCCCCCCGTGCCGGCGCCACCTATCTGCTGTTCGTAGCCACCGGTGACGACGGCGGCCGCAGCTACGGTTCGGTGGTCTACCCCCGTTCCGCCACCGTGCTCACCGGCGCGGTGCTGCCCGTCAGCGCCGTCAGCTACAACCGGGACTATCTTGGTTTCCTCGATGTCACCGACCGGCTGGAAAGCACCGACGGCTGGGTGGAGGACGGTCTGTTCTACGCCCCCGACTATGCCGCCGACTGCCTGCTGGAGACCGATGACAGCCGCTGCCAGTCCGCCGTCATCACCGTCACCGACCGCATCGCCTCGCTGAACCTGGGCCAAAAGGGCAAGGCCCTGTCCGCCCTCACCCTGGACCGGGGACAGACCGCCCAGCTGGAGGTGCTGGCCTCCGACGGCCTGCGTCCCATCCTCTGCACTCCCGATCAGTTCACCTTCTCGGTGAGCGGCAGCATCGGCACCGTGGATGAAGCCGGCCTGTTCACCGCCGGCAGCAAGGTGGGCGAAGGCGCCGTCACCGTTTCCTGGGGCGACACCTCCTGCACCCTGCCCGTCACCGTGGCCGGCAAGCCCTCCGTCCTGCTGGAGGGCTTTGAAAACGGCACCGATTGCGGCACCTTTGGCTCCGCCCAGTCCTCCGCAAGCATCACCACCGACCTCACCCAGGTGGCCTACGGCAGAGCTGCCCTGTCCCTCACCTACGGCGGCGGCGCCGGGGACATGGCCGAGTATCTGTTCACCGACCCCGTGGCCCTGTCCGGCCCCTCTCACCTGACCGTCACCGCCAAAGGCAGCGGCAATTGGAGCTGGCTGTTCCGGCTGGAGGACGGCTCGGTGACCGCCCTGCCCATGGCGCTGTCCGGCAGCGGCTGGCAGGTCACCGCCGCTGCGCTGCCCCAGAATGCCCAGAGCCTGCTGGGCTTCACCTGTGAAGGCGCCGGCAGCCATACCCTGCTGCTGGACCGGATCACCGGCCACTTCGGCGGTGTCACCGCCGACCGGACGCCTCCCGTCATCGACCTGACCCTCACCGAAGCGGGCGGTCTTTCCGCCGCCATCACCGACAGCGGCGAGACCCCCGTCGCCAAGGCGGACATCACCCTGCTGGTGGACGGCACCGACACCGCCTTCACCTTCTCCGGCGGCAGGCTCACCGCCTCCCTGCCCGATGACGGCGCCCTTCACCGGGTGACCCTTACCGTCCGGGACAACGCCGGCAATCTGGCCCGTGCCAGCCTGGATGTGGGCGCCCTGACCCCCTCCTTCGCCGACATGAACGGCCACTGGGCCGCCTCCCACGCCGAATATCTGCTGCAAAAGGGCGTGTTCTCCCCCTCGGCTGCCTTCAACCCCGGCACCAAGGTGTCCAACGAGATGGCCGCCACCATGCTGTCCCGCTATCTGGGCGTGGACACCGCCCTGTACGAGGACGTGGTCCTGCCCTATACCGATGTCCGGAAAATCGCTTCTTGGGCGCTGCCCCATGTAAAGGCCATGTACGCACTGGGCGTGATGAAGGGCAGCACCGACTCCGCCGGCCGTTCGGTACTGCGGCCCCAGGACAGCTGCACCCGCGCCCAGATCATGACCGTTCTGGGCCGCACCCTGGACCGCGGCTATGTGTACGAAGCCTGTGACTTCACCGACAGCGGAAAGATCCCTGCCTGGGCCCGTGACCACATCGACCTGCTGTCCGGGTTGGGCATTGTCACCGGCGGTGCCGACGGAAAGGTCAACCCGCTGGGCACCATCACCCGTGCCGAGTTCGCCGCCCTCCTCTATCGCCTGTATTGAGTTTGCCCGTTGAAAAAAGCCGGGCGGCGGCGGCGCCCCCAGCGCCCGCTGTCCGTCCCGGTTTTTTGTTTCTGCAAATGCGGTTTTTGAATTTGAAGTTGTCGCTGCAGCTGCTGTTGGAGATGCAGCTGCAGCTGACGGTGGAGTTGTAGTTGTAGTTGGCATGTTTTGCATCGGTTTGCATTGCAAAAGTATGCACATGCATGCACATGCATGCTCCCGTATGCTCCCGTATGCGCTCGCATCAAAAAAGCACCCCATTCGGGGTGCTTTTCTCTTTACTTCTTGTCCCGGCCCAAAAAGCCGAAGATGAACACGCACAGGGCCACGCCCAGCAGGAAGAACACATCCTGCCCGGTGGCGTTACGCACCACGGTGCCCAGCAGCAGCGCCGCTACCGAAAACAGCAGACGGGAGGTCTTGGTCAGCTTCACAGCCGCACCACCGTTTCCTCCAGAGGCTTGCGGTCGTCGTGCATGGCAGAGGGATGGCTGCTCTCGGCAGGATAGCCCATGGGCAGCAGGGCATAGATCTCCTCGTTCTCGGGGATGTTGAAGGTCTGCTTGGTCAGCGCGGTGTCAAACCAGCACACCCAGCAGGTGCCCAGACCCAGTTCCTGTGCCTCCAGCATCATCTGGGTGGTGACGATGGAGCAATCCATCTCGGCGGAGGAGCGGTCATTGAAGGGGTTCACCCAGGCCTGATCGGTACAGCCGCACACCATCAGCACCACGGGGGCGTTGAAGGCGCAGCGGGTGATGCCGCGGATCTTTTCGATGGCCTCGGCGCTCTCCAGCACATAGATCTTCTGGGGCTGCTGATTTTTGGCGGTGGGGGCACAGGCACCGGCGGCCAGCACCTTCTGCAGCTTTTCCTCTTCCACAGGCTTGTCGGCAAACTTACGCACCGAATACCGGGCCTTTGCCAGTTCTAACAGTTCCATATTCGTCGCTCCTTTTCAGCGGTTTTTTTGCATATTGTAAAAATCCAGATAGCTCTGCAGGATCACCTGGGCGGCCACGGCGTCCACCCGTGCCCGCTGCTTGTCCCGCTTTTTTCCGGCGTCGGACAGGATGCGGTTGGCGGTGACACTGCTGCCCCGCTCGTCCCACAGCACCACTTCCAGGCCGGTCTTTTCCTGCAGCTGGGCGGCAAACTCCCGGCACTCCAGCGCCTTGGGGCCTTCGGTGCCGTTCATGTTCAGGGCAAGGCCCACCACGATGCGGCCGGGCTTTTCCGCCGCCACTTCCTTACAGATTGCCTCCAGCAGGCGTTCCCGGTTGTGTTCGGCGATGGTGATGCTTCTTCCCGCCAGAAAGCCGCTGAGATCGGACACGCACACGCCGGTGCGTGCCTTTCCCAGGTCGATACCCATGATCTTCATGGCTTAACCCAGCATCAGGTCGTTGAAGTGGTGCAGCGCGTCGCCCTCTTCGGTGCCCACGCGGCCCACCAGCAGCCACCGCTGATTGCGGTGATCGTAGATGATCTCCTTCAGCAGATGGAAGTTTTCGATCTTACCGGTGTTGGAAACATGGGTACGGGGACCGGTACAGGGCTGCAGATAGCCGCCGATGCGGATGGTGCGGTCGTCCACATACTCCACGTCCATGTTGGCGGCGATGTCGGCCTTCACCTTGGCCTCCAGTTCGTCCAGGTCCACCTCGGGAGGACTGTCGTGGAAGATCATCAAAAAGCCGTTCTTGATGTCGCCGTGGAGGGCACGGGCCACCTCTTTTTCCGGCATATGCCACTCGCAGAGGTCCTCTGCGGTGTGGGCCATCAGACGGGTGCGCACCGAACGGTGGACGATACGGGCCACGTCGGAGGGCAGGGGTCCGAAGATGTTGGGACGGGTGACGATGACCTCCTCACCGATGCCCACGATCAGGTCGGCGTTGAAGTGCAGTGCCTCATAGATCAGGTCAAAATGCTCGATGATGACACGCTTGCCCCGGGCCACGGCCTCCTGCACGCCTTCCACCAGGTTGTGCAGCTGGGAAAAGCCCATCTCGAACCGCATATCCATGTGATAGGTATGGGGAGAATAGAACCGGTTTTCCTCGTCCTGGCACAGCAGGGGCAGAGGACGGATGTTGACGCCCTCGTCGTCGTTGGTCAGCTCCAGACCGGGGAACATACCCTTGATGATCATGGACTTGCCCGAACCGGCCTCGCCGATGACGCCGATGACACGGTCGGCGGGGCTGAGGTGCTCCTGGGCGATCTTCATGCCCAGCTGATACATACGGTCACGGCCGCGGGGAGCGGAATACACAGTAAACAGATGATCGCCGGAACTTCCGTTGAAAGACATGGAAAAGCCTCCTTTTTATCTGTAAAAAATTATTTCAGAATTTCTGCCAGTTTGTTCATGGCGTCGTCGATGAGGGCGCTCATGGTTTGATTGCCCACACCGGCCACCATGGTGCTGCATTTGTCCGAGGGCAGCAGGATGCGGATGGCGTCGCTCTGGCCAACCGCCTTTGCCATGGCGGGCGTCACCTCGCCCAAAAGGGCGTCGGCGATCACGATGCCCACCGGGCCAAGGATCACGTCAGCCTTGCGGCAGGCCACTGCCACGGCGTTTTCACCGGTGGCGGCACGGGGCGCGCCCGCCTTGAGCATACTCTCGGTGGCCATGCTGTTGGTGCCCACCGCCAGTACCTCCTGTTGGGGGAAGCGCTCCAGCACTTCCTTCACCAGCTGCTTGCCCAGACGGCCGCCCTGACCGTCCACGATGAGGACCGTCATTTATTCTTCCTCGTCGGGAGCGCCGCCCATGGCGTCCCACAGTTCCCGGGTGATCTGACCGATCTGGACGTTCATCTTGCCCTCATCGCCCTCGGGCAGCTGCCAGTTGCAGAAGCACACCACGAAGGGCTTTTTGGCAAAGATGATGCCGGTATCGTGGGTGATGCCGTCGTCCTCGCCGGTCTTGTGGGCGGCGCGGCCCTCACCGGGCAGCAGCAGAGGGATCTTGTTGGTGCACTGCTGGTGCAGCATCATATTGACCATTTCCTTGGAAGCGGCTTCGCTGACCACTTCGCCCTTGTACAGCATCTCCAGCAGCTTGCCGATGCCGTCGCCGGAGATATAGTTGCGCAGACCGCGGAACTCGGGGCGCTTTTCAAACAGCTTGCGGGACAGCTTGCAGCCGGCAAGGCCCAGACGCTCGTTGTTGGCCTGGATGTTGTCCACGCCCAGCAGGTCGATGAGCATATTGGTGGCCATGTTGTCCGAAATGGTGATCATCAGCCAGCACAGGTCGATGGGGGTGACTTCCATGCCGCTGTGCATCAGGGTCAGCACGCCGCAGATGGGCACGCGGTTTTCGTCCTTGACGGTCAGCTTCTGATCACGGGACACCGTGCCTGCCTCGATCTGGCGGAACAGCTCGGCCATGACGGTGAGCTTGATGACGCTGGCGGCGCCCATGGGCTCGTCGGAATTGTAGGAAAAGCTCTCGCCCCCCGTCAGGTCCTTGAAGTAAAAGGACGTGTGGCCGGGAAAGGCCTTGACCCGTTCCAGAATGCTCTGTTTCAATGCTTCCATAGGATATTCCTCCTGTATCGGTGAAAACTACCGTTATTCTTCCCATTTACCGGGACATCTGCGTGCCAGCGGCCGGGTGACAAAGGTCTCCCGGCACAGCCGCCGCAGGCCCTGTGCGGCTTTGTTTGCCGCCTCTTCGCTGTCAAAAATGCCGAACACCGCCGAGCCGGAGCCGGTCATCCGGGCGCCCAGGGCGCCGTTCTTTTCCAGCTGCCGCACCGCCTGTGCGATGGCGGGATGCTGGCCTGCCACCGGCTCCTCCAGGGCGTTGAACATTCCCGCGCCCAGAGCCTTCAGGTCGCCCCGCTCCAGTGCCGCCGTCACCGCTTCGCTGGAAGGACAGGTCTGCCGGGGCTTCTCGTCATAAAGGGCAAAGGCCGCCTTGGTGGACACCGAAAAGGACGGCTTGCCCACCACCAGAAAGCAGTCGGGCATGGGGCCAAGGGGCTTGAGCTTTTCGCCCACGCCGCCGGCCAGCGCCGTTCCGCCCCACAGGCAGAAGGGCACGTCGGCACCCAACGCCAGGGCGGTCTCCGCCAGTTTTTTATCGCTGAGGGGCAGGCCAAAGGCCCGGTTCAGCAGCCGCAGCACACAGGCGGCGTCGGTGCTGCCGCCCGCCATGCCGGCGCCCACCGGGATGACTTTTTTGATATTGATATGCAGGCCGGGATTTTCCACGCCGGCAGCCCGGAAAAA
Source organism: Clostridia bacterium (assembly GCA_017559995.1). Classification (GTDB taxonomy): domain Bacteria; phylum Bacillota; class Clostridia; order Oscillospirales; family Butyricicoccaceae; genus UBA4644. The sequence goes on from JAFYPP010000049.1 coordinate 10,736, forward strand.
GGCCTCGGCGGCCTTATAGGCCAGATTGCGGTTATCCACCGGCAGATAGGGGCGGTTGCAGCGCAGGGAGATGCCTCCCCGGTGATGCACCGACACCGACACCAGATCGCACAGGTCGATGGCCTGAAAGACGGTCTCCAGCTCGTGGTAGCCGTCCTCCCGCAGGCCGTGGATGCCCAGATATAAGTTCAGTTTGGCAAACGCCGTTCCGTTAAAGGTCTTCATAATGGTTTCCTTGTCGTCAAATGGAAAGCTGCACCGGTTTGCGTTCCCGGTATACGGTCACTTTATCAAAGCCCGCCGCCCGCATGGCGGCATAGGCCTCTTTTACATGGATGCCCACGTGACGGGCGTAATGGGCGTCGGTGCCCACCGTGATATAGCGGCCGCCGTACTGCCGGAAGGCCTCCAGCACCCACTGCTCGCCGCCCACCCGGCCCATCCATCGCCGCTGGCCCACGTTGTTGATCTCCAGAGCCTTTCCGCTCTCTGCCAGCTCCTTCAAAAAGGGCAGGGCCCAAGCCTTCCACGGGGTCAGGCTGGGTTCGGTAAATCCCTCCATTTTGCGGATGGGATAATCGTAATGGCCGAAGGTATCGAAGTCCGCCACCCGCACCATTTCCCGGGCCTCTTCAAAAAACTGCCGGTACATCTCGTCCCGCACCTCTTGGCGGGAGTAGTCGTAGTCGGTATAGATACTGCGGTCGGGCCGCAGATCGTGCAGACTGCCGATGACCATGTCATAGTCTCCGCTGCCGGCGTAGGCACGGCTGCCCTCGGGGTTCCAGTGGGGCTGTCCGATCTCCACGCCACGCAGCACTTCCAGTTTGCCCGCCCAGCGGGCCTTCACCCGGGCCAGTTCGGCGGTGCGCGCCGATGCCCGCAGCAGGTAATCGGAGCTGGGGACACCGCCCTTTTGAAACTCGAAATGATCGGTGATGGCAATGGCGGAAAGACCGCCCTCCCACGCCGACCGACAGACCTCTTCCATGTTGCAGTGGGCGTCGTTGGAGTACCAGGTATGGATGTGGGTGTCGGTGAGATGGGTCATAGGTGCCTCCCAACAGAGAATTTTCTTTAGTATAACACACTTCTTCGCATATTTCTATCCGAAAACCGCAAACTACTGGCCAGGAGGTGTTATTTTATGCACAAGATCCCGCTGATCCTCACCATCGTGGGAGGTCTGAACTGGGGCCTGGTGTCCCTGTTCCGGTTTGATCTGGTGGCCTGGCTGTTCGGCAGCAGTGCCGCCCTGGGCAGCCGCGTCATCTACGGCGTCATCGGCCTGTCCGCCCTGTGGTGCGTCACCCTGCTCTTCCACCGGGAAGAGCCCCATCATCATCACGCCTGAACGCAAAAAAGCACCCCAAACGGGGTGCTTTTCTCATGTCATCAAACGGTATCCCAACCCAAAAGACCAACGGCAGGAGATCCACACGAAGGCCGTCAGGCCGTATCCGAACAGCAGGCCGGTCCACAGCCGCCGTCTGTTGCAACTCTCATAGGCCGTTCTCATTTGGACCACGCCATCCAGCACCATAGGTGCCATACATACGATTGTCAGCCACATAGGCGGCAGCCAAAACAAGCAGGACAACAGCCCTGCCGCCGTTCCCAAAAGCGTCCCGGTGCACCGGGCACATACCGGGAACTGCCGACCCTTCCAAAAGAACGACCGGTCGGCCCTGCAATGACAGGCACAGATCCGGGGCAACCAGCGATACAGCCAGTCCCTTACAGCATGGCGCTGCATCCGCCCACCAAAATAGCCAGCACCTGCAGTGCGATATAGATCAGCAGACCGGTACCCGCTGCCTTTGCGCTGTTGGGTTTGGTGTCCTTCCACACCAGCCAGAGGATCAGGCCGGCGATGGGCACACAACAGCCCAAGGCAGTCCAGCCGAAGCCGCCCTCGTCGTCATTCACGATCACCTTCGTCCGATCCTGCCGGGATCCGCAATTGGGACAAATGTATGCGATATCTTCCATCTGCGCTCCACATTCTCTGCAATAAGCCATAAACATCCTCCTTTTCACAGTTTGTACCTTCAGTATAACAAAAAGCGGCCTCCCACGCAAGGAGACCGCTTTATTCTTCAGCATTTTTTCAGAAATCAGGCCTTACTGTCCAAAAGGGCCAGCAGCATACCCTGGGCCAGCTCTTCCTTGATGTCCGACTCGTCCACGATCACCGTGCCCAGATCGGACGCCCGCTTGCGCAGGCCCACGAATCCGTGGGAGATCTCCGACGAGGTCACCATGGCCGCTTTGGCCCGGACGCCGCCGAACTTGCGGGCATAGACCAGGATCTCGTTCATACTGTTGGGATTGGGCAGACCGCTCTTGCAGGAAATGAACAGCGGCGTGATGCCGGCGCAGGCGATGATGTCGATCTCGTTATAGGCCGTGCCCTTGGTCTGCTGTTCCTGCTCGCCCCAGCCGATGCGCACCGAAAGGCGCACATCATGGAACCGGCCGCTGTCCTTCAGCAGCAGATAGGTGAGCATTTCCAGCCACTTGCCGCTGTCGCACAGGCACTGCTTGAGCTGCGGATCGGGGATGCGGAACCGCACCCGGTCGCCCTTCAGCCAAAGTTCTTCGATCATGCCCACCGCTTCCAGCCGGCGGAGGTAGTCGGGGTCGCCCCGGACGGCCTCTCCCGCGGCGGTGCGGAACTCCAGCAGGTTGTCCACCCGCAGATCCTTGGCCCGGGCGGCGGCCATCTGGATGTACAGGCACTGGGCCTTCCACCGGGGCTGGTCTTCCAGCACCAGCTTGCAGAATCCACGCAGCCGCTCCCGGTGGCTGTCGTCAGGCGTCTGGCAGCCGATGCCCGACAAAAAGGCACCGTTCATGTTCAGGTGATCCTCCAGCGTCAGTTCCGGGAAAACGAAGTCCCGTTCCAGCGCCTCACAGCCCTGGATATTGATCAGCCGGCGGCTCTCCATATGGATGTGCATCATGGGCGCTTCGTTGCGCACGGCGAAGGCAAAGGACGCCAGCAGCATGGTCTCCGAACCGCCGGTGAAGTCAAACACCGCGTCGGGATACCGATGCCAGATGGCTTCCAGCGCCGCCTGGACGGTCTCCAGCGCCGCCTCTTCCACCGGGCAAAAGGCCACCCGGGTCTGGGGCAGGCGGCTGCGAATGGCGCGCAGGGTACCCTGCTTCTGCGCGTCCTCCAAACCGTGATCGGTCAAAAAGATCACCGTCCGTGGGGAAAACGCGAAGCATCCCAACACATTATTGATGGTATTGCCGGAGAAAAACTCCACCAGCGTGGCCACCTGATCCATTGCACAGCCTCCTTCCGCTGTACCGGAGGGACTTACTTGCCCTGTTCTTTCTCTTTGTTTGCCTGTTCACGAGCCTCCTGCAGCGCGGAGCGCAGGGTCTCGTCCTGGATCTCCTCCAGATTTTCGGGAGTGGTATCCTCTTCCTTGTTCCTGCGGTTCTTTTTGGCTTCCTTTTCGGCGGCCTTGCGGGCACGCTCCTCGGCGGCAGCCTTGTCACGGGCGCGGCCCTCTTCCAGTTCGGCCTGGAAGTTTGCCTTTTCCTCTTCGTTCATGCCTTCCATTTCCTGCTCCAGCATCTTGGCGATCTCGCTGTCCAGATGCTCCTTCTGCTGATCCTTGAAGGCGTTGTTGAAGTCCTTCTTATCCAGTTCGACATACGTATAGTCGCTCTTCAGGCGCTGCTCGTCCACCACCTGCTCCCACAGGGTGACCAGCGCTTCGTTGTTTTCCTTGTTGATGCTCATGCTGCCGTTTTCAAAGGCGTACAGCACGCCATCCTTGCGCAGGATGCAGGGATAGGTGAGGGTCTTGCCGAAATGGGGCGACTCGATCCACAGCAGATAAATATCCTGGGTCTTGTGCCGTGCCTCGTAATAACAGGCCCGGCGGGAATCGCCCAGGAAAAAGGCCTTGATCTTGTTCTTCTTCTTGACCTCGTTCACCAGAGGTGCGGTACAGTACTTCATATCGTGCTATCTCCTTTGCCGTTTCGGTCCATAGATATATTTATTGTACCTTTCCCCGGCGCAAAAGTAAACAGTTAAAATGTAAACAGAGCATATTCTTCCGAAAAACAGCATAGATTTTCCACAAAACAAAAACGGAAGGCCGAAGCCTTCCGTCAAAGCGACATAATTACAGCGCCAGTTCCCGGCGGCAGTTATCGCAAATACACTTATCCTTGTACAGAGTGACCTTCTTGTTGCTGCCGCAGAAAACACAGCTGGCCTCGTGCTTGCGCAGAATGACAGAGTTTCCCTCGGTATAAATCTCCAGAGGGTCACCGCAAGCCATATCCAGGGTCTTGCGCAGCTCGATGGGCAGGGTGATGCGGCCCAGATTATCGATATGTCGAACGATACCGGTAGATTTCATAACGCATTCCTCCGAAAAAAAGCTTCATTTTGAAGCATAAATTACTCGCATTATTTATAATGCCTGTTCATAAAAGAAATGTCAACCATGAATTCGACTAACTTTTGTGTCATTTCTTACGGCTTTCTGTATAAATTTGCAGTTTAAAGGATGGTTTTTCATGCTCATGTCCCGTGTCCTGGCTGTGCTGACAGCCCTTGCCCTGCTGTTCGGTCTGCTCACCGGGCGTATGCCCCAGGTGTCCCAGGCCACCGTCTCCGGCGCGGAGGAGGCCGTCCGCCTGCTGCTGCGCATCGGCGGCACCCTTTGCCTGTGGAACGGTTTGATGGAGGTCATGACCCGCAGCGGTCTGGCCCATCGGGTGGCCCGGTGGCTCACCCCCCTCATCCGTCTGCTGTTCGGCAGCTGCGCCGACGACCGGGAGGCCAGCGCCGCCATCGCCCAGAATATGGCGGCCAACCTGCTGGGTCTGGGTTCGGCCGCCACTCCGGCCGGGCTGCGGGCGGCAAAGCGCCTGCGGGATTTGTCCGACAGGCAGGGCAGACCGCCCCACGGCGTTTTTCTGCTCATCGTCCTCAACACCGCCTCCCTGCAGCTGCTGCCCACCACGGTGGCCGCCGTCCGGGCGGGCCTTGGCAGCGCCCAGCCCTACGACATCCTGCCCGCCGTGTGGCTGTCCTCGGCCCTTTCGGTGACGGCCGGGGTCCTTGCCGCCCGTGTGATGAGAGGGGGCGGCAGGCTGTGACCGCGGTTTTGGTGCCCGGTATCATCCTGGCCATCCTGCTGTACGGCCTCGCCAAAGGCGTGGACCTGTACGCCGCCCTCACCGACGGTATGAAGGCAGGCCTTCGGGTGTGCGCCGATATTTTCCCGGCGGTGCTCACCATGCTGGTGGCGGTGACCATGGTGCGGGCCTCGGGGGCCATCGATCTGCTGGCGGCCTTTCTGGCGCCGGCGCTGGAAGCGGTGGGTATGCCCCCGGACTGTCTGCCCCTTGCCCTGCTGCGGCCCTTTTCCGGCAGCGGCGCTCTGTCGGTGGGCAGCGAGATCATGGCCTCCGCCGGCCCCGACAGCCTTACCGGCCGTGTCGCCGCCGTCATGCTGGGCAGCTCGGACACCAGTTTTTACACCATCGCCGTCTACTCGGCCTTTTTGGGGTTAAAAGACACCCGCTACACCCTGGCCGCCGCCCTGTGCGCCGACCTCACCGCTTTTTTGGCCGCCGGCATGGCGGTGCGCCTGCTGATGGGATAAAAAAAGACCGCCTCCCGGCGGTCTTTTCGCTTATTCTTTGGGCAGCTCCGGCTCCACCAGAGCGGTCTTGAACTCGAAGTAGTTCACCATGCCAGCCTTGGCCCCCTGGGGCTTTTTCACCCGGCGCACCAGGGTATAATCCACCGGCACACGGGGCTGATTGGCGGCGCTGCTGTAAAAGGCCGCGATGGACGCCGCCTGCCGCAGGGCCTCGTCCGACGGCTCCCGCCCCTCGGTGAACAGCACGGCATGGCTGCCGGGCACGTTTCTGGCGTGGAACCAGATGTCGTTCTTGCCCGCGCGGCGATGGGTCAGCTCGTCGTTTTCCCGGTTGTTGCGGCCGCAAAGGACGGTGAAGCCGCCCTCCACGGTAAACTGCCGGGGGGCATAGGACAGGGGCTTGGGCTTGCGCTTGCCCTTTTCCTCCGGCTTGACGTAGCCGGCCTGGATGAGTTCCTCCCGGATCTCCTTGATCTGGCCGGCGTCCTGTGCCGCCGCCAGAGTGTACAGCACGTTGTCCACGTACTCCAGCTCCTGCTCGCCCAGTTCGATCTGCCGGGTGAGGGCCTCCTCCGCCCGCTTGAGTCGGGTGTACTTGCCGAACAGCCGCTGGGCGTTTTCCTGGGGCGACAGCAGGGGATCCAGCTCCACCTTCACCTGGGGCAGTTCGGGATCGAAATAATCGGTAAGCACCACCGACTTGTCGCCCGACTTGATGGCGTACAGATTGGCGGTGATGAGGTCGGCGGTGCGCTTGAGTTTTTCCCGCTCCTCGGCGGTCTGCAGCTCCTGCCGCTGGCCCGCCAGCTTACGCTCCAGGCGCTTTTTCACCGTGGTCATGGACCGCTCCATGGCGCCGGACAGGTTCTTCAGGTCCTGGGCCCGGGTCTGCTCCCGGTAAAAATCATCCAGCAGGCTGCAGAAGTCGCCGTACCGCTCCCACTGCCCCGCCACGTGGGTCAGCTCCATGGAAGCGAAGTCGTTCTTGCCGTTTTCCCGCCGCAGCAGCCAGGGTTCGGCCTTGCGCTCCCGCAGGGCCATCAGTTCCCGGCACAGACCGGCGGCGTCGCCGCCCCGGTGTACCATCTCCCGGGCCATCTGGGGGGACAGGCCTGCCAGCCCGTCGCACAGACGGCCGGCATCGCCGTGGACGTCCTCGCACACCGCCAGCAGACTTTCCTCCGACAGATCCCACAGGGAGGGTTTTTCCTGTCGGGGAGGCAGCCGGTACAGCATACCGGGCTGTACCGCCCGGGGGCTGCTTTCGGCATCCACCGGATGCATACAGGCCACGATGTGGCCCTGGGGACCCACCAGGATCAGATTGGTCATGCGGCCCATCATCTCACAGATGAGATGCTTTTCCGCCATAACGCCCAGCTCGTCCACCGCCGAAAAGCAGATGTCCACCATGCGCTCGTGCTGGGGCTGGGTGATGGACAGGATGCGGCCGCCGGCCATCTGCTTGCGCAGCAGCATACACAGCATGGGCGGCGTTTCGGGGTTGTCAAACTTTTCCCGGGTGAGATGCACCCGGGCGCCGTTGCCGGCACACAGCAGCAGCCGCACGTTGCCCTCGTCCCGTGCCCGCAGATGGAGGATGATGCGGTCCCGCCGGGGCATGGTGATCTTGTCCACCCGGGCGTTTTCCAGACGGCGGTGCAGCTCCTCCGCCAGACCGCCGATCACAAAACTGTCAAGCGCCATGGCGCACCTCCTCCAGCCGCTTCAAAACGGCGTCCTCTTCCGCCGTATCCAGGCCGGCGGATGCCCGTCCCTGCCGGGACTTCTCGTATTTCAGCCGCAGTTTCTCCAGATATTCGGGAAACAGCGGATCGGTCAGCAATTTCTCGGTAAATAAGTAGTGGTTCTCGCTGCCGCAGCCGTCCTGCCGGCCGCCGAACACCTGCAGCACCACGTAAAGGCGGTCGCCCTCCCGGGCCAGCGCCTCCCGTTCCACGGCGTAGCCGTTGGCTGCCAGCCACCGGCGCAGCTTGTTGCCGGCGGTCATAGGCTGGAGCACCAGCTTGTGCGCACCCTTTGCCGTCCAGGGTGCGGCCTCCAGAATGGAGGCGATCATCTCGCCGCCCATGCCGCAGATGGATACCGTGTCGCCGTCCTCCGGGCCAAAGGCCTCCAGGCCGGGGCACAGCACGGCACGCACCCGGTCGCTCATGCCGCAGGCGGCGATATGCTCCTTGGCCGCCGCCAGCGGGCCGGGGCGGATGTCGGAAGCCACGGCGCTTTTGGCGCCCCGTTCCACCAGATGGAGGCACAGATAGGCGTGGTCACAGCCCACATCAATGATCCGTTCACAGGGCAGACAGAGGTCTGCCGCCAGTTTCAGTCTTGGGGTCAGTTCCATACCGCCCCTCCTTTCGTTACATACAAATAAACCAAGGGATGGACTCCCTTGGTTTATCCGGTCGTTCTTTTCCTTAGGCCTTCTTTGCCAGATGGGCGTTGATCTTGGCCACCAGCTCGTCGGCGTTGGTGCCGTGAACCATGCAGGCCTCAGCGATGGACTCGCCGCGGGAAGCGGGGCAGCCCAGGCAGTGCATGCCGATCTCGAAGAAGTACTCAGCGGTCTCCAGATCGAAGTCCAGGATATCGCCGATCAGGGTTTCCTTGGTAACAGAAGTCATAGTTATATCCTCCGGGTATAGTATTTTTACTGAACAGAAATATTATACATGGGAAAACGCCGGTTTTCAACCATAAATTTGGAAAACAAAAAGAACGCCGCTTTTGGCGGCGTCCTTCGTTATGCACAATGTGTCAGGAGCTTAGGCCTGCTCGCGCATCTTGGCGAAGCACTCGGAGCAGTAGACGGGACGGTCGGTCTTGGGCTCGAAGGGAACCTTGGCTTCCTTGCCACAGGCGGCGCAGGTGGCGGTGAAGAACTCACGGGGGCCACGGGCAGCCTGCTTGCGGGCGTCACGGCAGGTCTTGCAGCGCTGGGGCTCATTCTGGAAGCCGCGCTCAGCGTAGAACTCCTGCTCGCCGGCGGTGAACACGAACTCGTTGCCGCACTCTTTGCACACTAAAGTCTTGTCTTCGTACATGGTTGTTACCTCTCTTTTCCGCGTTGCGGTGATAGTTATATGCGAACAGACAGATGTCTGTTTTCGCCTTGAGACAGATAGCGGGCCACCTTCCGCCGGATGCGGAGGATGGCGTTCTCCACCGATTTGGGACTGCGTCCCAAGCTTCGGCTGATCTCGCTTACAGAATAGCCCGCCAGATAGGGATCCAGAACTGACGCCTCAAACGCAGAAAGAAAGCCATGCAGGGCAGCTTTGATCTCTGTTTCGGTTTCGTTTGCCAGACATTGGGTCTCGGGGTCAGGAACGCCGGTCAACACCGGGTCGGGAGCGATCTGCCGCAGAACATCTTCCTCCCGCCGGGAGAGCCGGACATCACGGCGGACGGTATCGTAAAGCTGCCGTCGGATGCACAGGGAGGCATAGGCCTCGAAGTTGTCGCTGCGCGCGGGGTCATAGCTGCGGATAGCCTTGAGCAGGCCGATCATACCTTCCTGATAAAGATCGTCCTGATCGCCGCCCTGAAGGAAAAACTGCCGCACGATACGGGACACCAGTCGGGAATACCGCGCTGCCTGCCCCTCTTCATTTTCGGGGATCAGGCCGTATTTTTCCGGGGTGTTCTGGGTCACGGGCGCTCCTTTCGGGCATACAAGGCCCTCTTTTACAGCGATGTAAGATGAGTATATCCCTTTTGCACAGGATTTGTCAAGCAAAAAGCAATTTTTTGTGAAAAACGCAGGGCTTTTCGACAAAATTTGGTCTATTTCAACAATTCATCCGGGTCCACCGACTGATCTTCCTTAACCGTGGATAAGATCAGGATGGTGCGGGTGTTCTGTACGCCGGGGATGGACTTCACCTGATTGAGCAGGTGTTCCAGGCTCTGGGTGTTGTCGGTGACGATGCGCAGCATGAAGTCAAAGTCGCCGGTGATATAGTGGCACGCCAGGATCTCCCGGTTCTCCTTCACGAAGGCGTGGAACCGGTCGATGTACTTGGGGTGCTCCAGGCTGACCGACAGAAAGGCGTTGACGTCCTTGCCGGCCTTGGCACTGTTGAGGATGGTGGTATGCTTTTCAATGAGTCCGGAGTTCTCCAGCTTGCGGATGCGCTCGATGACCGCCGACACCGACATATTGACCTTGTCGCTGATCACGCTGGCGTTCTCCCGGGCGTTGGCGCGCAGGCATTTGAGAATTTTCACATCGATCTCATCCATGATGGTCTCCTCCGTTTCCGTACTCGTACTGTGCCATTATAGCCCTCTCTCCAAAAAAATTCAAGCGAAATCGGGTTTTTCTGAAAAATTTTAGAAAAAAGGCGTGTGAACCGATGTCCACACGCCTTTCGGGCAATTATTCTGCTTTTGCGGCAGGCTTCTTGCCGCGGCCGCGGCGGCGGCTGCCGCCGGACTTCTTGGGAGCGCTCTGCTGGGCGCCGGCGGGAGCCATGCCTTCGGGAGCCACGATGACCTTGCGGTTGGGCTCGGTGCCCACCGAATAGGTGGTGACGCCCTCCACCTCCTGGAGGGTGGCATGGATGGTGCGGCGCTCGTGGGGATTCATGGGCTCCAGAGCCACGGGCTTGCGGTACTTCAGGGCCTTCTGGGCGGTCTTATGAGCCAGACCGGCCAGAGTGTCCTCACGCTTGGCGCGATAGTTCTCGGTGTCCACGGTGACTCTCCAGCGCTCGTCCTCCTTGCGGTTGGTGACGATGTTCACCAGATACTGGATGGCGTCCAGGGTATCGCCGTGATGGCCGATGACGGCGTTCATGTTGTCACCGGTGAGGGTCAGCGCGATGGTGCGCGCTTCCACGTTCTCTTCGGCGTGGATGTCGGCGGGGGTGCCGAAACGGATCAGCAGGCCCTTGAGGAAGTCCACGGCACGGGCAGTGGGGGTCACCTCATAGGAAACGCGGACCACGGCAGGCTCCTTGCCAAAGCCCAGGAAACCGCTCTTGGGCTGCTTGATGACTTCCACGGACACATCGTCGCGGCTGAGCCCCAGCTGCAGCAGGGCACTTTCCACGGCGGCGTCGATGGAGTCGCCTTTTGCTTCAAGATATTTCATGGATGTTTTTCCGCCTTTTTACTCTTTGTCTTTGGTCTGTGCCAGGTGCTTCTTGGTCCAGATGTTCATAAAGAACTCCTGCACGATGGCCAGGACGTTGTTGCAGATCCAGTAGAAGCTCAGACCCACGGGCAGGATGAAACCGAACCACAGGGACATGAGGGGCATCATCAGCATCATGGTCTTGTTGGTGCCCTGTGCCTGGGGATTGGCGTTCTGCATGGGGTTCATCTTCTGGGTCATCCAGCTCATCAGGTAAGAGGTAGCGGCCGAAACGATGGGCAGCACCCACAGAATGCTGGGCTGGCTGAACTCGGGCTTGGCAGCCATGGAGATGGGGCCCAGGCTGAAGTCGACCCGCATGAGGCTCTCGGCCACGTGGGCGACCTTGTCAAAGTTCTCGTAGATGATGGTGGCCAGTTCGATCTGGTAGTGATAACCGGCAGCGGCGGTATCATAGTTGAGGATCTGGGCGATCTGGGTGATCTGGTCAGCGCCCACCTGCATAAAGTAGGTCAGGGGCTGGATGATGACACCGTACAGACCGATCAGAATGGGGAAGGTCCACAGCATGGTGCCGCAGCCGGCCATGGGGGAGATGCCCTCTCTGTCGTACAGGTTCTGCATCTCTTCCTGCATACGGCGCTGGTCGCGGGCATAGGTCTTCTGGATCTTCTGGATCATGGGCTGGATGCGCTGCTGCTCCAGCATGGATTTTTTCTGCTTGATGGTCATGGGGATCATCAGCACCTTTACCAGCAGAGCGAAGAGGAACAAAGAGAGGGCGTAGTTGCCTACGAACTCATAAATGAACCGCATCACATAGCCGAAAGGCGTCGAGATGAGTTTGTAGAGAAAATTGTACATTTAAGATTTCTCCTCGTTGTTTTCCTTTTTGCGAAAAGGCTTGGTAAATGGATTCTCCTCGGGCACCGGGTCCAGTCCGCCCTTGAACAGGGGATTGCACCGCATAAAACGCCAGAGGGCCAGCGCACCACCGCAAAGGGCGCCATGGCGCTGGATGGCCTCTGCCGCGTACGCCGAACAGGTCGGGATAAACCGGCAGGTAGGCCCTCCCTTTAAGGGAGAAAGATTCTTCTGGTAAAACCGTATGAGGGCGATGAGCCACTTACTCATGGCGCTCTGCCTCCAACAGGCCCAGCTGGCCGCACAGTCGGTCAAAATCCTTCTGCAGCAGGTCAAAGGGGCCGTCCACGGCGGCCTTGCGCGCAACGATGACGATGTCAAATCCGCACTTCAGGCGGGTCTCGTTGAGTCGATAGGTCTCGCGGATGCGGCGGCGTGCCCGGTTGCGCTCCACGGCGCAGCCCAGTTTTACAGAAACGGTGATACCCAGGCGGTTCACCGCTTGGTTCCTGCGCTTCATCACATAGACCACCATGGTCTTTCCGGCGGCGGATTTGCCCCGGTGATACAGCGCGCGGAACAGATGGTTTTCCTTGAGGGAAAGGGTCTTGTTCATGCTTTTCACCCGTTGTTAAAATTTAAGACCGCATAAACTGCGGTCTTAATGGGTTTCAAAAACAAAATTGTTCGTGCTGCAATTAGGCGCACAGCTTGGCGCGGCCTCTTGCGCGACGACGAGCCAGGACTTTGCGGCCATTACGGGTGCTCATGCGCTTACGGAAGCCGTGCTCCTTCTGACGCTGACGCTTTTTGGGCTGATAGGTACGGACCATGTTTCACACCTCCTGATCGAAGCTATTATTGACACCGGCACGGGCTCGAGCATTCAAGCTCTTGCCGCTGCCGATAACGCACCATGTATTATATAGGATGAGGATAGCAACTGTCAACCATTTTTTCATTTTTCGGTGAAATTTGCCTATCCGCGCCCTTTGTTTACCGTTTGTTCACCCCAAATCGCCTTTTCTTCCCCCCGAAACTGTGGTATACTGAAGAAAAATTCCGAAAAAGGAGGGCATCGCCATGGGTCAGATCTGCATTTTCACCGGCCACCGGGATCTTCCCGCCGACACCGCCCCCCTGTACGACGCCCTTCTGCGGCACGTCACCGCCCTGTACGACGGCGGCTTTACCGACTTTGTCAGCGGCGGCGCCATGGGCTTTGACCTGCTGGCCGCCGAGGCCGTACTGGCCCTGCGCCCCCTGTACCCCGATATGCGGCTGGTGATGGTCCTGCCCTGTGACAACCAGGACCGGGCCTATTCCCCTGCCGACAAGGTCCGCTACCGGACCCTGCTGGACCAGGCCGACATGGTGCGCTACACCGCCCACGAGTATTACCGGGGCTGTATGCTGGCCCGGGACCGCATTATGGCCCAGGCCGCCCACCATTGCCTCTGCTGGCTCACCCGTTCCACCGGCGGCACCGCCTATACCGTCCGGCAGTGCGCCATGCTGGATGTCCCCATCACCAACCTTGCAGAACTTTGCCCGTAAGAAAGGATCCCCCATGCACGACCACGACCTCACTCCCGCGGAAAAACGCCTCCGGCTGCTCAAGCAGGGCAAAAAAGGCCTGTTTCACCTGATCTTCAGCCGAACGGGCATCATGACCCTGCTCATCCTGCTGCAGCTGGGGCTGATGCTGCTGATGGTGCTGCGGTTTCAGGATTATCAGGTGCACTATTACGGCCTGTTCACCCTGCTGTCGGTGGCCACCGTGCTGTTTCTGCTGAACAGCGACACCGACCCCAACGCCAAGATCACCTGGCTGCTGCTGGTCACCCTGTTCCCCGCGGCCGGCATCCTGCTGTATTTTTACGTTCACGCCGATCTGGGCCACCGGGCGCTGAAGGAGCGTATGCGCCACATCGCCAAGGCCTCCCAGAACACCCTGTCCCCGTCGGCCGCCGACGACGCCCTTGCCCGGGAGCACCCCCAGGATGCCGGTCTGGCCCGTTTCCTGCGGACTTCCGGCGGTTTTGTGGCCTACCACCGCACCGACGCCCGGTACTTCCCTCTGGGCGAGGAGTTCTTCCCCGCCTTTCTGGAGGATCTGCGGCAGGCCCGGCAGTTCATCTTTCTGGAATACTTCATCATCGAAAACGGCTGGATGTGGGATCAGGTAGAAGAGATCCTGGCCCGGAAGGCCCGTGACGGCGTGGAGGTACGGGTGCTGTACGACGGCACCTGCGAGTTCACCAAGCTGCCCCACTCCTTCCCGGAGTATCTCCGCTCACTGGGCATCCGCTGCCGCATTTTCGCCCGGGTGCGCCCCTTCGTTTCCACCCACTACAATTACCGGGACCACCGGAAGATCGCCGTCATCGACGGCCGCGTGGCCTATACCGGCGGCATCAATCTGGCGGACGAATACCTCAACCGCACCCACCCCTTCGGCCACTGGAAGGACACCGCCCTGCGGCTGGAAGGCGAAGCCGTGCGCTCCTTTACCCTGATGTTCCTGCAGATGTGGCAGGTGGAGGACCGCAAGCTCACCTTTGACCCCTGGCTGTGGGCACCCGCGCCGGAACAGCCCCACGCCGGCGGCTACGTCATTCCCTACGGCGACTGTCCTCTGGATGACCAGCCGGTGGGCGAGTGGGTCTACACCCACATCCTCAACACCGCCCAGCGGTACGTCCACATCATGACCCCCTACCTCATTCTGGGCCACGAATTGGAGGACGCCCTCCGGTTTGCCGCCCGTCGGGGCGTGGAGGTGTCCATCATCCTGCCGGGCATCCCCGACAAGCCCCTGCCCTACGCGCTGGCCAAGAGCCACTACCGCACCCTGATAGAGGCCGGTGTCCATATTTATGAGTACACCCCCGGGTTTATCCACGCCAAGAGTTTCGTCAGCGACGACCTGCGCGCCACGGTAGGCACGGTGAATCTGGACTACCGCAGCCTGTCCCACCACTTCGAGTGCGGCGCCTATCTGCTGGGCGCCCCGGCGGTGGAGGCCGTGGAACGGGATTTCCGGCTGACCCTCAAGCGCTGCCACAAGGTCACCCGGCAGGAGGCCGCCCACCCCGGCTTCCGCTGGAAGCTCACCGGTATGCTCATGAAGGCCTTCGCCCCCCTGCTGTAACAAAAAAGCCACCCTCCCGGGTGGCTTTTCTTTATTTCTTTTTCACCTGCTCCCAGTAGGCCTTCACCTGCTGTTCGGTCTTGTTGTCGCCGTACTGATAATACCGTACGTTCTTCAGCCCGTCGGGCAGGTACTGCTGCTTTACCCAGTGGCCGGGGAAATCGTGGGGGTAGAGATACCCCTGCTCCCGCTCGAAGCCCGCCCCGTCGGCGTGGACGTTCTGCAGTTCCCGGGGGATGTCCCAGATCTTGCCCGCCTTCACATCGGCCCGGGCCGCCGCGATGGCGCTGTAGGAGCTGTTGGACTTGGGCCAGGTGGCCAGCAGGATCACCGCTTCCGCCAGCGGCAGCTGCGCTTCGGGCAGACCCAGCTGCATGGCGCTGTCCACGCAGGCCTTCACGATAGGCACCGCCATGGGATAGGCCAGGCCCACGTCCTCGCTGGCCGAACACAGGATGCGCCGGCAGGCGCCGATGAGATCCCCTGCCTCCAGCAGTCTTGCCAGATAATGCAGGGCGGCGTCGGGGTCGGAGCCACGCATGGACTTCATCAGGGCGGACAGGATGTCAAAGTGGGCGTCCCCCTCCCGGTCGTAGCGCATGGCGCTCTTCTGGCTGGCCTGCCGGGCGTCGGCCAGGGTCACCTGCATGGTGCCTTCCACCACGGGAGAGGCGGCGCACAGCAGTTCCACGGCGTTGATGCCCTTGCGCACGTCGCCGCCGCAGCCCTGGGCCACGTGGTCCACCACGCCCTCTTCCAGAGCGATCTTGAGATGGCGCTCCCGGGCGCACAGCTGGAAGGCACGGCGCAGGGCCTTCGCCACCTCGGCAGGGCTCACCTGCTTGAACTCAAAGATGGTGCTTCGGCTCAGAATGGCGTTGTACACGTAAAAATAAGGATTCTCGGTGGTGGAGGCGATGAGGGTGATCTTACCGCTCTCGATAAACTCCAAAAGGCTCTGCTGCTGCTTTTTGTTGAAGTACTGGATCTCGTCCAGATACAGCAGCACGCCCTGGGGGGCCAGCAGGGTATCCAGTTCGGACACCACGCCCTTGATATCGGCGGTGGAGGCCGTAGTGGCGTTGAGCTTCACCAAACGGCGGTCGGTCTTGTTGGCGATGATCTGGGCCAGAGTGGTCTTGCCCACACCGGAAGGGCCGTAAAAGATCATATTGGGGATGTGACCGCTCTCTAAAATGCGGCGCAGCAGGCCGCCCTCGCCGATGATGTGCTGCTGTCCCACCATATCGTCCAGCTCCAGCGGCCGGATCTTGTCTGCCAGGGGCTGATACATGGCACACCCCTCCTTCTTCATATTAAACATGAGTATACCACAGTTCAAAACCGTTGTAAATGCACGCCGTTTTTGCGCTCTGCCATCCCGCACTCCCCCGTCAGCCCTGCGATGCCGGTTTTTTCTACAGTTTACCATAGGTTCCACAAAAAGCCGACCGAAAATTTGTCGAATTTTTTACGAACAATTGTTTGCATTCATCGAACAAGTGTGCTATAGTATAGCCATCAAGAAAACAAACGTTCGATTGGAGGTCATGGTTATGAAGAAGCACGGAAAGAGAATGGAACTGATCGGAGCACTGGCCCTGTTCGCCCTGGCCATGGCGTCCGACGGCGGCAACATCGGCCTGCTGCCCCTGGCACTGCTGGCCGGCCTGTCGGTGGGTCTGATCCTGCTGGGCGATATGTTCACCCGTCCCCGCCGCAAGTACCGCAACACCAGCCGGTACATCGCTCCCGCCACCGTCATCCTCCGCCCCGATTTTCAGCGGGCGGCATAACAAGCCAAATCAAAAGGAGAGGCGCATTGCCTCTCCTTTTCTTTTCATATCCTGTTGTTCTGCGCCGCCAGCGCCTGCTCCAGACAGCGGCACTTCTGGGTGCCCACATAGCCGCGGTCGCCGCACAGGGGGCAGTCCGGTCTGTCCAGCAGCCAATCCTCCGGCTTGCCCAGCTGCCGCAGCACTTCCTGCTGCCGCGCCACAAACTGCTGGTACTCCAGCGCCATTTTTGCCTTTTCCGACGGTCTTGCCCGGGCCATTTTGGAGGCGAACAGCCGCATGGAGCTCTCGTTTTCGGCAAAAGCTTCGCTCTGCCGCCGCAGTTCCTCCCGGCGCTGCTCCAGCACCAGACCCCGCTGCTGCCGTTTTTGCTGCAGCTTCTGCAGGATGACCGTTTCCGCCGACTGGGGCAGCTGGGCAGGCTGACCCTGCCGATTGCGGCTGTCGGGCGCCGTTTCCACATCCTTCACGGTGCGGAAGCCCTGCTCCCGCCAGGTGCACAGGATCTTGTGCAGATAGGGCCAGCTCAACCGACCCGTTCCCAGCAGAGTCTTGTCATAGGCCAACCGCAAAAGCTCGTCGGTGACCCCCATCTCGGCCCATTTGTCAATATACTTCTGTTCGCTTTCACCGGGCAGGCGGTCGTGGATGCCCAGCATGGACAGCACCTTCGCGCCCCGGGTCTCACGCTCCCGCTGCCGCGCCAGATAGGAAGCCGCCTGTTCGTAGTTGTCCAGCCCCAGGTCGTACCAGCGGTAGGCCTGTTTTTCCACCTCACGGGCGGTGAGGCGGCCACGTTGGGCGCAGTCGCCCATCAGCAGGGTGAGCACCTCGGGAGGCAGTCCCAGAGTCTGGTACACATTGAGCAGGGTCTCCAGCTCCCGGCGGTTGAGGATGCGGCCCTGGCTGGCCTCGAAATAGTCGCACAGGCCGGAAAAAGCGGCGTCGCCGGCTCTGGCCTGGGCCAGTTCCTGGGACGGATAGCCGGTCTCCGACCGGGGGGGCGGCGCGGTGTGGTTCACCGCCAGACCGTACACCAGCAGCAGCTGGGAGGCCCGCTTCACCCGTTCGGGCGTCAGGTCCAGCATTTGCGCGGCCTGGGTCAGGGTGCAGCCGCCGTCACAGGAGGCCGCGCAGGCATACAGCAGGGCGGCGTCTCCGTCCCGCAGCTGGGCCAGTGCGCTCATGGCCTCGCGGCCCTGTTTGCTGACCCGCAGCTTTTGTCCTTCCATACGGCTTCCTCCTGTCAAAAAATCTTCTTTGTGGACAGATTATAACAAAAATTGTTGCGTCCGTAAAGCAAAAAGAGGTGGAATTTTCCCACGCTTCCTGTTATACTGGCAGTGTGGGCGCGCGCCCTTGATTTTGTTGCGCCCGAAAATCCTGTTTTCCCTTTGTTTTCCGAAAGGAGCGATTTGAAATGGCTCAGTTTTACGCGCTGGCGTTGGGCAACGCCGGCGATTACAAGCGGGAGATGCTCTCCTGCACCGTGCTGGAACATCTGGCCCTGGCGGCGCAGGCCGCCGACGGCGAACTGTATCTGGCATCCGACAAAACCGACGGCTGTGAAATGACCACCGCCGACTTCTGGGCAAAGGCCGGCAGCAGCCCCGTGCTGCTGTTCCTGGCTCCCGCCGCCGGCATCAGCGCCGACACCGTCAAGCGGCTGGTGAGCCAGACCGAGCCCGCCTGTCTGGTGGCCGGACGTCTGCCTCTGGCCGTGTTCGGTCAGGCCGACGCCCTGCAGAAGGCCGACCTGTCCAAGCTGCCCGGCGATCTGGCCCAGGTCCAGGCCGGTCCCGGCGAGGGCATGGTGGTGGAGAACACCGAAAGCGCCTATGTGGTGCAGGAGCAGCTGCGCCGCCGCATCAACATGGAGTGGATGCAGAAGGGCGTCATGCTGGTGGATCCCAACACCACCCACATCAGTCCCAAGGCCGTTCTGGAGAGCGGCTGCACCGTTCTGCCCGGCTGTATGATCCACGGCGCGTCCACCGTGGCAAAGGGCGCCGTCATCGGCCCCAACACCTGGCTGAAGTCCGCCCGCATCGGTGAAAACGTCACCGTCAACGCCTCCCAGGTCATCGAGTCCACCGTGGGCGCCAACACCACCGTTGGCCCCTTCGCCTACATCCGCCCCGGCTGCGTCATCGGCGAAAAGGCCCGCATCGGCGATTTCGTGGAGCTGAAGAACTCCACCATCGGCGACGGCACCAAGGTGTCCCACCTGACCTACATCGGCGACAGTGACTTCGGCAAGTCCATCAACGTGGGCTGCGGCGTGGTCACCGTCAACTACGACGGCAAGAAAAAGTACCGTACCACGGTGGAGGACAACGCCTTCGTGGGCTGCAACGTCAACCTGGTCTCCCCCGTGAAGGTGGGCAAGGGCGCCTATCTGGCCGCCGGTTCCACCATCACCGAGGAAGTGCCCGAGGACGCCATGGTGGTGGCCCGCTGCCGCGCCACCGTCAAGCCTCTGTGGGCAAAAAAGCGCCGGGAAGACGGCAAACTGTGATCCGAATACATTTATATTATAAACAATAAACATAGGGGGTAAATCCACATGTACAATCATGGTCCTCACGGCAAACTGAAACTGTTCGCCGGCAATTCCAATCCCGCTCTGGCCAAGCGCATCGCTGACGCCCTGGGTGTCACTCTGGGTGACTGCACCGTCAAGCAGTTCGCTGACGGCGAGGTCTCTGTCAACTTCAACGAGTCCGTCCGCGGCTGCGACGTGTTTCTGATCCAGTCCACCTGCTGCCCCGTCAACGACAACTTCATGGAGCTGCTGGTCATGATCGATGCCTGCCGCCGTGCTTCCGCCAACCGCATCACCGCCGTCATGCCCTATTTCGGCTACGCCCGTCAGGACCGCAAGGCCCGTCCCCGTGATCCCATCTCTGCCAAGCTGTGCGCCAATATGCTGGAAGCCGCCGGTGCCGACCGCGTGCTGACCATGGACCTGCACGCCAACCAGATCCAGGGCTTCTTTGATATTCCCGTGGACAACCTGCTGGGCACCAAGATCCTCAGCGAGCACTTCTTTGAGCAGCTGGGCACCAACAACGAAGAGTACGTGGTGGTCTCTCCCGACCTGGGTTCCGTCACCCGCGCCCGTAAGTTCACCGACAAGCTGGATCTGCCCATGGCCATCGTGGACAAGCGCCGTCCCAAGCCCAACGTGTCCGAGGTCATGAACATCATCGGCGACATCAAGGATAAGAACGTCATCCTGGTGGACGACATGGTGGATACCGCCGGCACCCTGTGCAACGGCGCCAAGGCCCTGGTGGAGCGCGGCGGCGCCAAGTCCGTCATCGCCTGCGCCACCCACGGCGTCCTGTCCGGCCCCGCCATCGAGCGCATCCAGAACAGCGTCATCGACAAGCTGGTGCTGCTGGACACCATCCCCGTTGAGGGTGAGAAGGCCATCGACAAGATCGAGGTGCTCACCGTGGCCGACCTGTTCGCCGAGGCCATCCACCGCATCTACGACGAGAACGCCATCTCCGATCTGTTCAACTAAACAAAAACCGAATATGGGCGGCCTTTGGGCCGCCCATCGTTCTAAAAAGGAGTTTTTCCCATTTTTCGACGTAAGAAAGTAAGCGAGCCCGCCAGCGTGGACTACATCGTCTGCGGTCTGGGCAACCCCGGCAGCAAGTACGAGACCACCCGCCACAACGTGGGCTTTATCGCCGTGGACCTGCTGGCCGAAAAGGCCGGTCTGGGCCGCCTCAGCAAGACCAAGTGCAAGGCGGTCTACGGCACGGGCACCATCGCCGGAAAGTCCGTCCTGCTGATGAAGCCCCAGACCTATATGAATCTGTCCGGCGAGGCCGTCCGGGACATGATGCAGGCCTTTTCCGTGCCTGCCGACCGTCTCATCGTCATCTTTGACGACGCCGACCTGGCCCCCGGCCGCATCCGCATCCGCAAAAACGGCTCCGCCGGCACCCACAACGGTATGCGCAACATCGTCTACCTGCTGGAAAACGACAAGTTTCCCCGGGTGAAGGTGGGCATCGGCAAGCCCGACAAAGAGCGGGGCGAGGATATGGCGGACTTCGTCCTGTCCCCCATGGACAGCGACACCTACGCCGCCTGCAAGGCCGTCCCCGACCTGATCTGTGACCTGCTGGAAAACGGCATCGACCACGCCATGCAGGAGTTCAACAATTTCCAGCCCACGAAATAAGGAGGCAATCTCTATGCTTTACATCAAGAACGGTTATATCAAGACCATGGCCGGTCCCGACATCGAGAACGGCTGCATCCTCATCGGCGACGACGGCAAGATCGCCGCCGTGGGCAAGGACATCCCCTGTCCCGAAGGCGCCACCGTCATCGACGCCCAGGACCGCCTGGTGACCCCCGGCTGCGTGGACGCCCACTGCCACGTGGGTCTGGACAATCAGGGCATGGGCTGGGAAGGCCGCGACTATAATGAGATCGTGGATCCCATCACCCCCCAGATGCGCGCCATCGACTCCATCAATCCCCTGGACGAGGCCTTCCCCCTGGGTCTGCAGGGCGGTGTCACCACCGTCTGCACCGGCCCCGGCAGCGCCAACGTGGTTGGCGGCACCTTCGTGGCCCTCAAGCTGGCCGGCAAGCGTGTGGACAAGATGATCGTCAAGGACGCCATCGCCATGAAGTGCGCCTTCGGCGAGAACCCCAAGCGCTGCTACGGCCAGGGCAGCAAAAAGGCTCCCATGACCCGTATGGGCACCGCCGCCCTGCTGCGGGAGCTGCTGTTCAAGACCCGCCGCTACATGGAGGACAAGGAAGCCGACAAGAATCCCGGCTTTGACTTCAAGCTGGAGTCCATGATCCCCGTCCTCAAGGGCGAAATGCCCCTGAAGGCCCACGCCCACCGCCACGACGACATCCTGACCTCCATCCGCATCGCCAGGGAGTTCGGCGTGAAGATCACCCTGGACCACTGCACCGACGGCGCCCTCATCGCCGATGAACTGGCCGAAGAGGGCCTGCCCGCCTTTGTCGGCCCCACCTTCGGCGGCAAGAGCAAGATCGAGCTGATCAACAAGAGCTTCGACACCCCCCGCATCCTGCGTGAGGCCGGCGTGGACATCGCCATCATCACCGATGCCCCCGTCATCCCCATCCAGTATCTGCCCATGTGCGCCGGTCTGGCCCACAACGCCGGTCTGGACTACGAGGAGGCCTGGAAGGCCATCACCATCGCCGCCGCCAAGCTCACCGGCATCGGCGACCGTGTGGGTTCTCTGGAAGTGGGCAAGGACGGCGACGTGGTCATCTGGGACGCCGATCCCATGACCGTTCTGGCCGCCCAGTCCGCCGTCACCGTGGTGGACGGCAAGATCGTCTACGAGGCATAATTTCCTGTCACATTTTTCTGAATACAGGCGAAACACCCCGTTCCGAGTCGGAACGGGGCGTAGCCTGTTGCATCCGCATTCCAAAGGAGGCTCGTTTTTATGGAACTGCTTTCCACCCTGCCAAGGGGCCTGACCGAATATCCCCGGCTGCTGGAGGCCGTCCGTGCCCGCCAGACCGTGGCCATGTACGGCGCCGCGCCGGTACACCGGGCCCATCTGGCGGCGGCTATGTACGCCGACCTGCCCGGCCGCACCTTTTGCGCGGTGCTGCGGGACGAACAGGCCGCCCGCGCCTTTGCCGCCGATCTGAACGCTCTGTGCGGCGCTTCCGCTGCCGTACTGCCCTGCCGGGATCTGGTGTTCCACAATATGGAAGGTGTGTCCCATGAATACGAGCAGCAGCGCCTCCACACCCTGTGGCAGGTAAAGACCGGCGCCGTCCGGGTGCTGTGTGCCCCCGCCGACGCCCTCATGCTGCGCACCCTGCCCCCCGACGCGCTGGAAAACGCCTGCATCACCCTGCTGTCCACCGGCTCCTATCAGGTGGAGCGGCTGGTGGAGCGTCTGCTGCAGGCAGGCTACACCCGTGCCTCCCAGGTGGAGGGCCCCGGCCAGTTCGCCCTCCGCGGCGGCATCCTGGACGTGTTCCCCGCCGGCGACACCCAGCCGGTGCGTGCCGAGTTCTGGGGAGACGACGTGGATTCTCTGGGCCGTTTTGACCCCATGACCCAGCGGCGGAGCGAGCCGGTGGACCGGGTGGTCATCCTGCCGGTGCGGGAGTCCCTGCCCACCCTGGCGGAAGGCGGCATCGACGGCCTGTGCGCCGCCCTGCGCAAGCTGGCGGGCCGCAAGTCCACCGGCGACAAGCTGGAAAAGACCCTGCTGGCCGACGCCGATGCCCTGCTGGAGCTGCGCTATCTGCCCGCCGCCGACCGCTATCTGCCCCAGATCTACCCCGAAATGACCACCGCCCTGTCCTATCTGCCCGAGGACACGGTGTTTTTGTGCTGCGACACCCCTGCCGTGCTGGAGTGCGCTCAGGGCATGGCCCACCGTCAGGCGGAGGATCTGTCCCACCTGCTGGAAGAGGGTCTGCTGCCCCCCACCAAGACCGGCTATTCTCTGGACGAAAAACAGTTCAAGGCCGCCCTCACCGCCCCGGTGCTGCTGGACAGCTTTCTGGCCGGGTCGGCCTTCTCCCCTCAGGCGCTGCTGTCCCTCAGCGCCAAGCAGCTGCCCGCCAACGCCACCGGCTTTGACAACCTGCTGCGGGACATCTCCGACTATCTCCGCATGGACTACACCGTGCTGCTGCTGGCCGGCGGCCGTGCCCGTGCCCAAAATCTGCAGCAGCTTTTGCGGGAGCAGGACATCCCCTGCACCACCGAAGAGGCCCAGGCCGGCCCCAAAAAGGTGTGCATCCTGCCTGCCGCCCTGTCAGCCGGCGCGGAATATCCCACACTGAAGACCGTCCTGTTCTGCGAAGGCGCCCTGAGCACCCGCAAGACCGCCAAGCGCAAAAGCCGCAACAAGGACCACATCAAGAGTTTTTCCGACCTGCATCCCGGTGACCTGGTGGTTCACGAGCATCACGGCATCGGCCGTTTCGTGGGTGTGGAGCGCATCCAGGTGGACAAAGTTTGGAGGGATTATATCAAGATCGCCTTTGCGGGCACCGACTTCGTCTTTGTCCCCGCCACCGCCCTGGATCTGGTGAGTAAATACATCGGCGCCGCCGAGCAGGAGTCGGTTCGCCTGTCCAAGCTGGGCGGCGTTTCCTGGCAAAAAGCCAAACAGCGGGCCAAAAAGAGCGCCACCGACCTGGCCGAGCAGCTGCTCAAGCTATACGCCGCCCGACAAAAGTTCCCCGGCTTCGCCTTTTTCCCCGACGACGACTGGCAGCGCTCCTTTGAGGAGGCCTTCCCCTATGAAGAAACCGAGGACCAGCTGGTCTGCGCCCAGGAGATCAAGCGGGACATGGAGCGCCCGGTGCCCATGGACCGCCTGCTGTGCGGCGACGTGGGTTTCGGCAAGACCGAGGTGGCCTTCCGCGCCATCATGAAATGTATGCTCTCCGGCAAGCAGGCCGCCATCTTGGTGCCCACCACCGTGCTGGCCCGCCAGCACTATTTCTCCGCAGTGGAGCGGTTTTCCGGCTACCCCGTCACGGTGGACATGATGAGCCGCTTCCGCACCAAAAACCAACAGGAGGACACCCTGCGCAAGGTCAAGGCCGGCCAGGTGGACCTGCTGGTCGGCACCCACCGCATCCTACAGAAGGACATCCGCTTCAAGGATCTGGGTCTTTTGGTGGTGGACGAGGAACAGCGCTTCGGTGTGGCCCACAAGGAGCGCATCAAGCAGATGGCCCAGGGCATCGATGTGCTCACCCTCACCGCCACCCCCATCCCCCGCACCCTGAACATGGCCCTCACCGGCATCCGGGATATGTCCGTTCTGGAGGAGGCCCCCATGGGCCGTCAGCCGGTCCAGACCTACGTGCTGGAGCAGAACGACGCCATCCTGCGGGACGCCATCCGCCGGGAGCTGGCCCGTGGCGGACAGGTCTACTACCTCCACAACCGCATCGACTCCATCGACCAGACCGCCCTCAAGCTGCAGGCCGCCTTCCCCGACGTGGCCATCGCCGTGGCCCACGGCCGCATGACCGAAGAGCAGATGAGCGACGTCATGGGCCGTATGTACGCCGGCGAGATCTCCATTCTGGTGTGCACCACCATCATCGAGACCGGCGTGGACATCTCCAACGTGAACACCCTCATCATCGAGGACGCCGACCATATGGGTCTGGCCCAGCTGCACCAGATCCGCGGCCGCGTGGGGCGCTCCAACCGCCACGCCTACGCCTATCTGTGCTACCGCAAGGGCAAGGTGCTCACCGAGGTGAGCCAGAAGCGCCTGTCGGCCATCCGGGAGTTCGCCGAGTTCGGCTCGGGCTTCAAGATCGCCATGCGCGATCTGGAGATCCGCGGCGCCGGCAACGTGCTGGGCGCCGAGCAGAGCGGCCATATGATGGACGTGGGTTACGACCTCTACCTGCAGCTGCTGGCCGAAGCCACCGCCGAGCTGAAGGGCGAGGCCCCCGTCCGCCGCACCGACTGTACCGCCGACCTGCTGGTCTCCGCCGGTCTGCCCCAAAGCTACGTGGCCGACGCCGCCACCCGTGTGGATCTCTACCGCCGCATCGCCCAGATCACCAATCTGGAGGACTACAGCGATATGCAGGATGAGCTGATCGACCGCTTCGGCGACCCGCCCAAGGCGGCCTGCACCCTGCTGGACATCGCCCTGCTCCGTGCCGATGCCACCCGTGCCGGCGTGTACGAGATCACCCAGAAGAACGGCAGCCTGCTGTTGTTCTTCCGCCCCGAGGCACTGGAATGGGCCGCCGGCTGCTGCGCCCAGCCCTCTCTCAAGGGACGCGTTTTCCTGTCGGCGGGCGACAAGCCCTATGTCACCCTCAAGCTGCGGCCCACCGACGATCCTCTGGCCCAGGCACGTATGCTGATGGACCTTTACACCGAAGAAAAATCGTGTTAAGATAAAGGATACTCCCCTGTAAAGGAGGCGCTTTCATGAACAAACGATATCCGGCTCTCGTGCTCCTGTGCGCGCTGCTGCTGCCCCTGCTGTGCGGATGCAGCCCCAGCCCCACCGCCGTGACGGTGGGCAACCGCAGGGTGGACGCTTCGGAGTACGCCTTTTACCTCAACTACAACCGCCTTTCCACCGGCGAGGACAGCGGCACCGTCCTCTTTGACGAAGAGGACAACGCCATCGCCCGGGAGGCCGCTCTCGACCAGATCCTCACCGGCGAAGTGGTGCGGCTCAAGTGCGAAGAGTTCGGTCTGGAGCTTTCCGACAACCAGCGGCAGGCCCTGCAGACCGCCAAGGAGCAGCTGATCGAGTCGCTGGGCGGCAAAGCGGACTACCTGAACTATCTGCGGCAGTCCTGTCTCACCGACCGGGCCTACGATAAGTTCCAGGAAAACGACTACTATTCCGCCCTGCTGTACAACTACATGATGACCGACAGCGAAAGCTACTACACCGACGAGTCCCTGCGGCAGTATTTCACCACCCATTACGCCACCGTGAAGTATATCTTCTTCAGCTTTTTGGACGAAGAGGGCAACAAGCGGGACAAGGAAGAGCTGCAGAACATTCTGGATCTGGCCCTCACCATTTCCAAATCCTCGCCCGGCACCGACTTCGACGCCTTGATGGAACAGTACAACGAGGACGTGACCATGACCTCCGGCTTCCCCATCGGTATGCTGGAGGCCGCCAGCACCGAGCATCTCGCCACCCTCTTTGATCTGGAGGAAAACCAGGTGAGCCAGCCCATCGTCCAGTCGGACGGCTGCTATGTCATCAAGCGCTGCCCCATCTCCGCCGGCTATTATGACGAAAACCAGCGGGAGATCTTCCTGGCGGCCTGCAACGACCGCTTTGAGCAGTCCATGGCCCAGTGGAAGACCGAATACCCCGTAAAGGTGTCCGCCGTGGTGGATGACATCAACCTCAGCAACCTCACCGATTACGTGAAATAAGACAGAAAAAAGCACCCCTGTCGGGGTGCTTTTCTTTTTTGCGGCAGAAATTACAGCTTCAGGTCGCCCTCTTTGATCCAGCCGATCTTGCGGAAGAACTGGCCGAAGATCCAGGTCAGTACGGCGGGCAGTACGATGCAGATCAGCAGCAGGCCGAGCCAATCCATAGAGGTGATGGCGGCCTTGGCGCCGGTGGTCACGTCGTTGACCCAGCCGGTCCACACGCCGATGGGGCCGCACAGGCCGCAGGTGCCCATACCGGCATTGACGCCGCCGGCGGGATCGTTCATCTGCAGCTTGAACACACAGGTGGCGATGGGGCCGGTGATGGCAGAGGTCAGCGTAGGCGGGATCCAGATACGGGGATTGCGGACGATGTTGGGCATCTGCAGCATGGAGGTGCCCAGGCCCTGGGAGACCAGGCCGCCCCAGCGGTTTTCCCGGAAAGACATGACGGCGAAGCCCACCATCTGGGCACAGCAGCCGGCAACGGCGGCACCGCCCGCCAGACCGGTGAGGGTAAACGCCGCGCAGATGGCCGCCGAGGAAATGGGCAGGGTCAGGGCGATGCCCACCAGCACCGACACCACGATACCCATCAGGAAGGGCTGCAGCACGGTGGTGTTCTTGATAAACTGACCAAAGGCGTTTGCCGCGGCGCCAATGGGGGCGGCGATGACCATAGCCAGGCCTACGCCCACCAGGACGGTAACGGCAGGGGTCACCAGAATGTCCACCTTGGTCTCCTTGGACACCACCTTGCCGCACTCGGCGGCGATGATGGCGATGATCAGCACGGCCAGGGGGCCGCCGGCGCCGCCCAGCGAGTTGGTGGCCCAACCCACGGCGGCCAGAGAATACAGCACCATGGGCGGTGCCTGCAGGGCATAGCCGATGGCCACCGCCATAGCGGGGCCGGACACGGCGGAAGCAAAGGTGCCGATGTCTGTGAACATCCGGACACCCAGCTGGGAACCCAGCGTTTTGAAGATCGTGCCGATGAGCAGGGAACAGAACAGACCGTGGGCCATGGCGCCCAGCGCGTCGATGCCGTAGCGTTTGGCCGAGATCTCGATATTCTTCCGCTTCAGAAATTCTTTCATCACAACCATCCTCCCAAAAAAGAAAATAGTCTTGTCAGGTGTCAAGACACCTCTCAAGACTATTGTATCGAAATCTGCTGAATTGTCAAGTTTTATTCTTGCAGAATGCCCATCTGCCGCAGCGCCTCCCGGGCCTTTTCCAGGGTTTCCCGGTCGGGACACCGCAGACCGTGGATGTGCACACCCTCGGTCAAGGCGGACAGCGGCAGCGCGGCGCTGTCCCGCACCTCCTGCAGAAAACGCTCCACATCCGCCCGGCAGCTGATCTGCAGCCGTCCGGTCAGCAGCCCGTACACCGGATGCTCCACCGAAACGTCCTCCACCACACAGCCAAGGTCCACCAAGGTGATCAGTTCCCGCTCCATCTCGTCACCGCTGTGGCAGGTGACCACCTGTCCGCGGATGCCCGCGGGGCGGGAATACACATAGCCCCGGGGCGTGGCCTCGATGGGGCTGCCGCTCGCCCGCAAAAGGGCGATATCGCCCACGATGACCTGCCGGCTCACCGACAGGGCACCCGCCAGAGCGGAGGCACTCACCGGTCCGGTGGCGCTCTTCAGCCGGGTCAGTATCGCCGTTCTCCGTTCCTGTGCCTGCATGGTATCCGCTCCTTTTCTTATCGTAGTTTTATTATTTTATCACGAACCGCTTTTCATTGCAACGGTGGTGTGTTTTTCCTGTTTTTTCCGCATTGGATTTGTTTACTTTGCACATTGCAACCTTTTTTGATTTGGCTATAATAACCATTGGCAGTTTTCCTGCCCAAATCTTTCTATTTTGGAGGCGTTCCTATGTCGCATCTTATTCCCATCGCTGTGGCAGTGGTCGCCGGCCTGCTGATGACCCGTGTGTTCAAGAAACTGGGTCTCAACCTGCCTGACGTTACTGCTTTTCTGATCGCCGGTCTGCTGATCGGCCCCTACGGTCTGGGCTCCTTTGGCGTGCCCGGTCTGGGTTTCAATTCCATGCACGACGTGGAAGCCGTTGGCGTCCTCTCTCAGGTCGCGCTGGGCTTCATCGCCTTTTCCATCGGCAACGAGTTCCGTCTTACCGAACTGAAGGAGTTCGGCAAGCAGGCCAGTATCATCGGTATCGCCCAGGCAGTCATCACCATGATTCTGGTGGATGCCGTCCTGATCGGTGTCCATTTCCTGGCTCCCAACGCCCTGTCCCTGCCCGCCGCCATCACCCTGGGCGCCATCGCCACCGCTACCGCTCCCGCCGCCACCCTGATGGTCGTCCGTCAGTATAAGGCCAAGGGTAAGCTGACCTCTCTGCTGCTGCCCATCGTCGCTTTGGACGACGCCGTGGGTCTGGTGTGCTTCGCCGTGTCCTTCGGTGTGGCCCAGGCACTGCAGTCCGGCGCTATGGACATCATTTCTATCCTGGTCAATCCCCTGGTGGAGATCGTTGGCTCCCTCATTCTGGGCGCCGTCATGGGTCTGCTGCTGACCCTGCTGGAGCGGATGTTCTTCTCCAACTCCAACCGTCTGTCCCTGACCATCGCCTTTGTCTTTATGACCATCTCTCTGTCCACCATGAAGTTCCACGTGGGCCCCGTCCATGTCGGTTTCTCCAACCTGCTGGTCTGTATGATGCTGGGCACCATCTTCTGCAATATGTGCCCCCGCTCCCCCGACATTATGGACCGTGCCGACAAGTGGACCGCTCCTCTGTACGCCCTGTTCTTCGTCCTCAGCGGCGCCGAACTGGAGCTGAGCGTCTTCTCCAGCGTGGCTGTTGTTGCCATCGGTGTCATGTACATTCTGTCCCGTTCTGTCGGTAAGTACACCGGCGCCATGGCCTCCGCCGCCGCCACCGGCTGCGACAGGAACGTGGTCAAGTATCTGGGTATCACCCTGCTGCCCCAGGCCGGCGTTGCGCTGGGTATGTCCTCCACCGCCATGGCGCTGGGTTCTGTGGACGGCCGTCTGATCCGCAACATCATCCTGTTCTCCGTGCTGATCTACGAGCTGTTTGGTCCTTCCCTGACCCGCTGGGCGCTCACCAAGGCCGGCGACATCACCCCCAAGGGCGAGGACAAAAAGACCCACGCCCGCTTCAAGAGCCACATCCCCCACATCAAGCTGCCCTTCCTGCACAAGTAACCGGTTGCTTCCGCGTCACAGGACGCATTACATTCTCCAAAACCGGACAGGCCGCATGGCCTGTCCGGTTTTTTCTATAGATTTTCATTTTCGTTTCATCCTTTTCCGGCAAAATTGTGCTATACTGTAGTTGGAAATCATTCTATCCCCGGAGGTGCTGCCCATGTCGGTGAAAAAACGTCTGTTTTGGTCCCACATTCTGATGTTTGCCCTGCCCATCCTTACCTATCTGCTCTTTTCCCTGCTGGCCGACCGCCTGTCCTGGATGTACCTGCTCCAGCAGCGGTTCCAGACCATGGAGGACTTCCGCCATCATGTCCAGCTCACCGAACAGTTTTCCCGCTGGTTCACCCTGGGCGGTCTGGTGCTCACCCTGCTGGTGGTCAACCTAATGCTGTCCCGGGGCGTTTTGAAAAAGATCGAAGGCTCTCTGGATCAGCTTTCCGAAGGCCTGCGGCTTCTGCGGGAAGGCCAGCTGAACTACCGCCTGCCCGACCGGCAGGAGGATGAGTTTTCCGCCGTCCGCGCCGACTTCAACGCCGCCGCCGCCCGTCTGGAGCAGCTGGTGGACGAACAGCGGCAGAGCGAACGCAACCGGCAGGAGCTGCTGGCCGGTCTGGCCCACGATCTGCGCTCCCCCCTCACCGCCGTCCGTGCCTATACCGAAGGCCTTCTGGATGGGGTGGCCCAGACCGAGGACAGCCGCCGCCAGTACCTCACCATCATCCGGGACAAGACCCGGGATCTGCAGGCGCTGGTAAACAAGCTGTTCCTGTTCTCCCGTATGGATCTGGGCCGCAACGAGGACCACCCCGAGCCTCTGTCCGTCCGGGAAGAGCTGACCGCCCTCCACGGCGTACTTTCCGACGAATACGCCCACAAGGGCATGACGGTGACCCTCACCGTCCCGGAGGAGAGCGACGCCCGTGTGCTGGCCGACCCCGATACCCTCCACCGCATCGTCACCAACATCGCCGAAAACAGCTGCAAATACGGCGCTTCCGCTCTGGACATCACCCTGCGGCAGCAGGCCACCCACCTTTCGGTGGTCTTTGCCGACAACGGCCCCGGCGTGCCCCAGGAGGCGCTGCCCCACATTTTTGACGCCTTTTACCGTGCCGACCCCGCCCGCAGCGAGAAGTTCTCCGGTTCCGGTCTGGGTCTGGCCATCGTTTCCCGGGCGGTACGCAATATGGGCGGCCGCATCATCGCGAAAAATCAACAGCCCCAGGGCCTGCTGCTGGAGATCCAGCTGCCCCGGCTGGAACAGGAGGTGTGATCCGTGGCGCATATCCTCATTATTGAAGACGACCGGGCCATTGCCCGCATCGAAAAGGATTATCTGGAAATGAGCGGCTTTTCCGTCACCCTTGCCGAGGACGGCGAGACCGGCTGCCGCGCCGCCCTGACGGGACAGTTCGACCTGATCCTGCTGGACGTGATGCTGCCCGGCATGGACGGCTTCACCGTGCTGCAGACCCTGCGTGACAAGCTGGATGTGCCCATCCTGCTGGTCACCGCCCGCACCGAAGATCTGGACAAGATCCGGGGCCTGGGCCTGGGCGCCGACGACTATATCGAAAAACCCTTCTCCCCCAGCGTGCTGGTGGCCCGCATCCGGGCCAACCTCAACCAGTACGCCCGTCTCAAGCAGGGCGACCGGGACCGGCAGCTGCGGGCCGGCGATCTCACGCTGGATCCCCGCTCCCGCCGGGTGTTTCTGGCGGAGCAGGAGGTAGCGCTCAAAAACAAGGAGTACGAGCTGCTGCTGTTCTTCATGCGCAACCCCGGCATGGTGTTTGACCGCGAGACCCTCTACGAGCGCGTGTGGGGGCTGGAAGCCATGGGCGACAGCGCCACCGTGGCGGTGCACATCAACCGCCTGCGGGAAAAGCTGGGCGAGCAGTTCATCCAGACCGTCCGCGGCGCCGGCTACCGCTTCTCCGCCGAATAAGCAGAAACAAAAAAGCACCCCGTTTGGGGTGCTTTTCTTCATTTGGTCACTGGCCTTCGTTGGCCACCAGAGGGATGGTCAGGGTCAGCATCTTGTTTTCCCGGGCCACGGTGAGGGTCACGGTGTCGCCGGGGTTTTTATTGGCCAGATAGCCGGTGACGTCGGTGGCCTGGGACACGGCAATGTCGTCCACGCTGATGATGCGGTCACCCACCTGCAGGCCGGCGTCCTTGGTGCTCTGCACGGTGATGTCCGACACGTATACGCCGGGCATCATGCCGTACTGATAGGCGGTCTGGGCGTCCAGGGTCTGGACGGTGATGCCCAGGATGGCCTTGTTGGCAGTGGGCGTGGGGCTGTTGGGATCGGCCTGCTGCTGGCTGCCCTGGGGCACATAGGTGCCGGTGGCGATCAGCTGGGAGGCGATCTCCATGGCGTTGTTGCTGGGGATGGCGAAGCCGAGGCCTTCGGAATCGGTCTGGGAGCTCTTGGCGGACACGATGCCGATGAGCTGGCCGCGGTCGTTGAACAGGGCGCCGCCCGAGTTGCCGGGAGACACGGCGGCAGTCATCTGCAGCACGTTCAGCTGGATGTTCTGGACATAGGTGCCGCCGCCGTAGAACATATCGTACAGGCTGTTGCCGCGGCCGCCGTTGGGGGCGGCGCTCTCCACCTGCACGGTGATGGTACGGTCAAGGGCGGACACGATGCCGTCGGAGATGGAGCCGGAGAAGCGACCCTCGGGGTTGCCCACGGCGTAGCAGGCTTCGCCCTGCAGGATCTTGTCGCTGTCGGCGATCTCGGCGGCGGTGAGGCCGGTCTTGTCGATCTTGATGACGGCGATGTCACCGTTGGTGTAGCTGCCCACCAGAGTGGCCACGGCGGTCTCGCCGCCCTGCAGCTCCACGGTGATCTTGGAGGCGCCGTCGATAACGTGGGCACAGGTGAGGATATAGCCGTCCTGGCTGATGATGACGCCCGAACCGGCGCCGGAGGTGACGTAATTGCCGAACCAGTAGTTACTGGTGGTCATGTGCTCGGTGGTGATGGCCACCACAGAGCTTTCCACCTTGGCGGCTACCTGGGCGCTGGTCAGCGCACCCGTGATCACAGGCTGGGGTGCGGCGGCGCTGCCGCTCTGTTCGGTGACAGGAGCGGGCGTCACCTGCTGGATGATGACCGTGTTCTTCTGGTTGGCCACCAGCACGCCGGCGTAACCGGCGGTGAAGCAGATGGCCGCTGCCAGCACCACGCCCACGGCGGACAGGATGACCTTGCCCCATTTGATCTTGCGGCGCTTTTTGGGAGCTTCTTCCTCCACAGGCTGGGCAGGCTGCCACTGCCATCCGGCATTGCCGAAGGTGGCCTGGGGCTCTTCCTCGCCCTGCCGTGCCTTCAGATCATAGGTGCGGTAATGGTAGGCGCCGTTCACCGGCTCCTTGTCGGCGGGAGTGGGCTCCACAGGGGTGGACTCTTCGGAAACAGACTCTGCGGAAACGGGTTCCGCGGCAACGGGCTCGACAGGAATGTTTTCCCGGATCTGTTCGTTTTTATTTTCAAAATTATCGCTCATATCGGTTCCTCCTTTGGGTTTCTGGCTACAGTATAACCTGTGCAGTTAAACGAAAGATAATCTCAAGTTAAACAGCAGATAAACAATGGCAAAAAATCTGTGAACAAAAAAACGCACCCGGCCGGGTGCGTTTCTTTCTGTTAGACCTTGAGGATCACCGCCAGCATTTTTGCCGGCTTGTCCGAGCGGTTTTCGATAGCGTGGGAAACGCCGCTGTGGGCATAGGAGGCGTCGCCCTCCTTCAGCACGGTCTCCACGCCGTCCTCGATGAGCACCAGCTCACCCTCCAGCATGTAATAGACCTCGGCGTCGTTGTCGTGGGGATGGGCGCCGATGGAGTCGCCGGGATCAAAGAAAAACTCGGAAAACAGGGTCGCCGAGCCGAACATGGCGTCGGGCTCCACGATGTGGCGGTTTTCCAGGGTGCCGTTGCCGCCCCGGACATTGTCCCGCACCTGCAGGCGCTGGGCCTCTTTGCGAATGACCATAGTATTACCTCCAAACGGATGATTTAATATTTGTATTTACAGAACGGGCACTTGGGATAATCGAAATCGTGCTGCTTCCCACAGCTGGGGCACTGCTTTTGCGGAAGTTCTTCTTCCGGCTCATCCGCCAAATAAAACTCCACCTTGCCGCAGCCCGGACAGGTGTAAATATCCACGCTCATGGCCCCTGCAAACAGATTCGGAAGATCACCCAACACCCAGCCGGTTTGGCCCAGCTGCAGTTTTTCCCGCTTGATGTACCGCATCGGTCTTCCACAGCGCAAACAGTTCAGGTCTTTCATAGCCGCACCTCCGTTCCTGTTTATTATCCTATATTTCTTATCAAAAGGCAAGCAAAAACGCCCCGACACCGTCGGGGCGTTCTCTTATTCTGCTTTATCCGGCGGGATGAACTCCAAAAGATCACCAATCTCGCACTCCAGCACGGTACACATCCGTGCCAAAACGTCAAGATCCATCCGCGCGACTTCATTATTGCAGTAATTGTTCAGTTGGGTGCGCTGCAGTTCTGCCCACTGACTGAACTTATTTTTGCTGATGCCCCGTTCTCGGATAAGTTCATCTAAATGAATGCGAATGGTTCCGTAAGACTTCATTGGTTTTCACCCCTAACCTGTCGAAAAAAGGCGAACGATTCTTTTTGACACCAATAGTGTAACAAGTTATAGTGATGTTAAGAAGTTCCAAGAAGTCTTGTCAAAGAAGTTGCACAGGAGGAGATTATGAAAGACGCATCCGCCGTTTTAGACTCGATCGCCGCACAGCACGGCCTTTCCCGGGCGCAGGTGGAACGGGAGATCGCCGCCGCCATCCACGAGGCCATCCGCCATCCCGATCCGCAGGTACGCCGACGGTGGAAGACCCTTTGGCCCGACGGCACCGAGCCTTCGCCCGCCGAGTTCATCACCGTCCTTGCGCTGATGGCCGCCGATGACAAAACCGCCTTCCCCGCATAGGGAAGGCGGTCTTTTTTTACCGGATATACAGGTTTCCGCCCATCTCATCCACGGTGAGGACCGTGTCGGGGGCCAGATCGTTGGCGATGATGTGCCGTGCCAGCAGGGTCTCCACGCTCTGCTGGAGGAACCGGCGCAGGGGCCGGGCGCCGTACATGGGGTCGTAACCCCGGGCGATGACCAGATCCTTGGCGTTGTCGGTGACCGTCAGCTTCAGCTGCTTGTCTGCCAGACGGCGGCGCAGGCTTTCCAGCATCAGGTCGATGATGCCCCGCATATCCTCCCGGGTCAGCGGCTTATAGAACACCGTTTCGTCCAGACGGTTGAGGAACTCGGGACGGAACTGCCGCCGCAGCAGGGCACTGACCTCGTCACGGGCCTCCTGCCGAAGTTCGCCGTCCTCGCCGATGCCCTCCAGAATAACGGGACTGCCCAGATTGGAGTCAACTTCTTCCCGTCCGCCTGCTTTTTCTGCGCCGGAAAGAGCATTTTCCGCAGTTCTTCCAGCACAGGCCCGGGCCGTCTGGGCGGGTGCTTCATGACGCACTTCAACGCCAGATATTCCCGCGCAGCCGGAATAAGGTCATCCCGGGCGAGAATTTCCATCATCCGCAGTACGTTCCGGAAATCAAGATCAAGGACCTTTCGCAGATCGTTCTGGAAACGATCGCATCACTGAATGCCATGCAGAAGAAAAAGGACAGACTGATTGAGATCACTGTAGACGGCAAAATCTCTGCCGACGAAATCGGGGACTTTGTGTTTATCCAGCAGGAGCTGGAAAAGATCTCCGTTGCTGTGGAGACGCTTCAGTTGTGGTGTGAGCGGATGATCGATAACGGTGTTATTGACCGGGATATTTACCGCAGGTATAAGGAAAGCGGATCCTAATTTTCCGCAGCAGAAAATTACAGAGTGATATTTTGCGGAAATTCTCCTGTATTTCATTGTAATCCTCCGATATAATATTGCTGTAAAGAAAAGATGATGCATACAATGATAACATTGGAAATAAGGAGGATATGGAATCATGTTTGAAGTTCTGACTGTATTTATCTTTAGCTGGCTGATGATCAAAGCTGCCGGACTGGCTTTCCGGCTCACCTGGGGTGTTGCCAAGATCATCGCCGGA
>JAFYPP010000050.1 GCA_017559995.1 Clostridia bacterium
TCTGCCTTCCCCGGCACCCCATCCGCCTAAGGGTTTCGACCCGCAACCTCAATCGTCGCAGCGGCTACTGCCGTAGCCGCTGCTCGTTTCGGTTGATATCCTGCGGGTCGCTAACGCCTTCGGCGTTGTGCCCACTGGGCACCCGCTTCCCTCCGTCAACCTTAGGAATCCCGTGTTTTGAGGCCGCTTTGCGGCCTCAAGGCAGGGTAATATAGTTTGTTTAAGGAGAAAACAAATATGAAAACGATCAAGACCGTCATGATTGGCGTTGGCAATATCAGCGGGATTTATCTCAAGAACATTCATGAAACGTTCAAGGAGATTGAGCTGATTGGCGTGTGTGACCTCATACGTGAGCGTGCGGAGAAGGCGCAGCAGGAGTACGGCATTCCGAAAATTTACGAGACCATGCACGACGCCTTTGCTGATCCCGACGTGGAAATGGTGCTGAATTTGACCCGCCCCTATGAGCATTTTGAAGTGAGCAAGGCCGCTCTGGAAGCGGGCAAGCATGTGTATTCTGAAAAGCCTTTGGGCGCCGATCTGAATGAGGGCAAGATCCTTTTGGCGCTGGCGCAGGAGAAGGGACTGCATCTGGGCGGCGCGCCGGATACCTTCCTGGGCGCGGGCATCCAGACCTGCCGCCGCCTGATCGACGATGGCTTCATCGGCACGCCCATTGGCAGCGCTGCGTTCATGATCTGCAACGGCCATGAGAGCTGGCATCCCGACCCTGAATTCTATTACAAGCGCGGCGGCGGTCCCATGTTTGATATGGGCCCCTACTACCTGACCGCCATGATCAACCTGATGGGCGGCGTGGAAAAGGTCTTCTCCGCCAGCAAGGTCAGCTTCCCTCAGCGCATGATCACCAGCCAGCCGCAGGCCGGCAAGGTGGTGGATGTGGATGTGAACACCTGGATTTCCGGCACGGTGCAGTATGCGTCCGGCGCGATCGGCACCATCTTTACCACTTTTGATGTGAAGTGGCCCGGCGAAAAGAGCCGCTTTATCGAAATTTACGGCACCGAAGGTACGCTCTTTGTGCCCGATCCCAACTGTTTCTCCGGCAAAATCGAGCTGTACCGCCCTGAAGAAGGCGCCGTACGCGAGATGCCCATGATGTATGGCTATCCCGAAAACAGCCGCGCTCTGGGTCTGGCGGATATGTGCAAGGCTATTATGACCGGCCGTGAGGCCCGCTGCGATGTGCAGCAGACCTATCACGTGCTGGAAATGATCGAAGGCTTTGAGATCAGCGCAAAGACCGGCAAATGGACGAAGATGGAATCCGTCTATCACCGTGCGCCCGCCATGAAGCTTCCTGTGCTCAAGGGTATTCTGGATTGATCTCAAAGGAGAAACTGTCTATGAAAACTGTGAAGATCGCCATGATCGGCGTGGGCAACATCAGCGGCATTTATCTGAAAAACCTGACCGGGCTTTTCAAAGAGGTGGAGCTGATTGGCGTATGCGATCTGGTGCGTGAACGCGCAGAAAAGGCGCAGCAGGCATACAACATTCCCAAGCTCTATGAGACCATGCATGACGCTTTTGCTGATCCTGAGGTGGAAGTCATTCTCAACCTGACCCGTCCCTATGAGCATTTTGCCGTGAGCAAGGCTGCACTGGAAGCGGGCAAGCATGTGTACAGCGAAAAGCCTCTGGGAGCAGATCTGGAAGAGGGCAAACAGCTCCTCAAACTGGCGCAGGAGAAGGGGCTGCATCTGGGCGGCGCGCCGGATACCTTCCTGGGGGCGGGCATCCAGACCTGCCGCCGGCTGATCGATGACGGCTACATCGGCACGGCCATTGGCAGCGCGGCGTTCATGATTGGCCGCGGCCCTGAACCCTGGCATCCCGATCCGGAGTTTTTCTACAAGCGCGGCGGAGGCCCCATGTTTGATATGGGTCCGTATTATCTGACCGCCATGGTCAACCTGATGGGCGGCGTGGACAAGGTGTTCAGCGCCAGCCGCGCCAGCTTCCCGCAGCGCACCATCGGCAGCCAGCCTTTTGCCGGTCAGAAGATCGATGTGGAAGTGAACACTTACATCGCCGGTACGGTGCAGTATACGTCCGGCGCGATCGGCACCATTTTTACCACCTTCGATGCGCATTTCCCTTATGAGAGGTCTCGTTTCATCGAAATTTACGGCACCGAAGGCACGCTCTTTGTGCCTGACCCCAACACCTTTGGCGGTAAGGTGAAACTCTACCGGCCTGAAGAAGGCGTGCTCCGCGAGATTCCGCTGATGTACGGCTATCCCGAAAACAGCCGTGCGCTGGGTTTGACGGACATGTGCAAGGCCATCCGCACCGGCAGAGAGGCCCGCTGCGATGTGCAGCAGACCTATCATGTGCTGGAAATGATCACCGGCTTCGAAACCAGCGCCAGGACCGGCGAATGGACGAAGATCGAGTCGGAATATCACCGCACGCCGCCCATGGTCAATCCCGTGCTGAAGGGCGTATTGGATTAATCGGAGGGCAGCAACATGAAAGACGGCATCCACGGCATGCTGCCGCGCGAGCAGATGTGCGCCGGCGCAAAGAAATACTGGGATTTTTACAACATGGTTCCCGGCGCGGGTTTCTATCAGAAGGAATTCGGTTACTATTCGCTGGAAAAGTGGCAGCGCGAAGAAGGGCTGGATCCCAACGCCGATCTGGACAAGCTGTTCGGGTTTGATCCGCAGGGGTATGTGAGCGTGGGCGGTCTTGGCTGGTGCGAGGCGGGCTTTGAGCCGATCTTTGAAGAAAAGGTGCTGGAAGACCGCGGTGCGTACGAGCTGGTGCAGGATTTTGCAGGCCGCTCCGTGCTGTGCTTCAAGGGCCGCCGCAGCGGTTTCATGCCGGAATATGTGGATCATCCTGTGAAGGACATGAAAACGTGGGAGGAAAACTGCCGCTGGCGTATGGATCCCAACACGCCGGAGCGTAAGCAGAAAATGGATCACTATCTTGCCAGTGCGGTGGAAAAGGCAAAGCAGGGCATGTTTGTGGTGCAGAATCTGGTGGGCGGCTACATGTACCTGCGTTCTCTGATGGGGCCGGAAGAACTGCTCTATATGTTCTACGATGATCCCGATCTCATCCACGCCTGCATGCAGCAGTGGTTCACGCTGGCGGACGGCATCATTGCCCGGCACCAGGAGCAGCTTTCTTTTGACGAACTGTTCATCGGCGAGGATATCTGCTACAACCACGGTCCGCTGATCTCGCCGGACATGATGAAGGAATTCCTGCTGCCCTACTATCAGCAGCTGCTGACCAATATGAACCGCCGCAGGCTGGACCCCAGCCGCCCCATCGGCTTTCAGGTGGATACGGACGGTCTGTGCGACCCGGTGATCGATCTGTACCGCAGCCTCGGCATGACCCA
Source organism: Clostridia bacterium (assembly GCA_017559995.1). Lineage (GTDB taxonomy): Bacteria > Bacillota > Clostridia > Oscillospirales > Butyricicoccaceae > UBA4644. Next base: position 3,386 of record JAFYPP010000050.1, read on the forward strand.
TATGAGCCCCTTTGAGGTGGCTGCCGGGTGTGATGTGATCCGTTCCGGCGAAAAATATCCCGATCTTAAAATTTCCGGCGGCGTGGATAAGCGCGTGCTGGCGCAGGGGCCCAAGGCAATCGACGAAATGATCGACCGCATTTTCCCGGTCATGCGAAAGCGCGGCGGCTTCCTGCCTACCTGCGACCACGGCGTGCCGGAAGAGGTGAGTCTGGAAAACTATTTGTATTACCGCAAACGTTGCATGGAGTTTGCGTAAACCAAAAAGGACCAGCGAAAACCGCTGGTCCTTTCAGGCCGTCGAAAAAGCTCGCTGACGCGATCTTTTCCGCCGAAGAATGCACCGTTTGCCTACTCGCCTGACGGCTCGCCGGGCGGCAAACGGTGTAAGGAAAGCCTTGCTGCGCAAGGCTTCCGAAGCTGACGCACA
>JAFYPP010000004.1 GCA_017559995.1 Clostridia bacterium
GCCATGGCCTTCTTCACGGTGGTGGGGATGTCATGCAGCTTGAGGTCCAGGAAGATCTTGTGGCCGCGGGCCTTGATCTCCTTGACGATGGCGGGGCCTTCGGCGTAGTACAGCTCCATGCCGATCTTCACGAAGGGCTTTTCGCCCTGGAACTTATCCAGAAATGCCAGCGTTTTTTCCTTGCTGTCAAAGTCGCAGGCAACGATAACGTCTTTACCCATGATAAATCGATCCTTTCTCTTGGTTGTTAGGGGCAGGGTCGGTGGTTTTGTTTATACGTGCGCCTTGCCCACGATGTCGGACAGGCTTTCGATCTTATACTGCTCCATCACGGCGGGCAGTTCCTCGATGATGTTCTTGCAGACAAAGGGCTCCACCAGATTGGCGGCGCCGATGCCCACGGCGGTAGCGCCGGCCAGCATCATCTCGATGACGTCCCGGGCGGAGGAAACGCCGCCCATGCCGATGATGGGGATGTTCACGGCCTCATACACCTGGTAGACCATACGCAGGGCGATGGGGAAGATGGCGCTGCCGGAAAAGCCGCCCATTTTGTTGGCGATGATGGGCTTTTTGCGGTTGAGGTCGATGCGCATGCCCAGCATGGTGTTGATGAGGGACAGGCCGTCTGCGCCGGCAGCCTCACAGGCCTTGGCGATGGCCACGATGTCGGTGACGTTGGGGGACAGCTTCATGATCACCGGCTTGTCGCCGGCAACCGCCTTGACGGCACGGGTGACCTCGGCGGCGGCGTTGGGATCGGTGCCGAAGGCCAGACCGCCGTGCTTCACGTTGGGGCAGGAGATGTTCACTTCCAGCCAGCCCACCTGTTCACACTTGGCCAGCTTGGAGGCAACGAGCACGTACTCCTCTACGGAACTGCCGCACACGTTGGCCATAACGGGCTTGTGGAAGCACTTGGCCAGCTTGGGCAGCTCGGTGGAGATGACGGCGTCCACGCCGGGATTCTGCAGACCCACGGCGTTGATCATGCCGGAGGGGCAGTCGGCGATTCTGGGCGTGGGGTTGCCGAACCGGGCCTCGCCGGTGGTACCCTTGAAAGAGAAGGTGCCCAGCATATTGATGTCGTACAGCTCGGCGAACTCATAGCCGTAGCCAAAGGTGCCGCTGGCAGGGATGAGGGGATTGTCCAGTTCCAGACCGCACAGGGTCACTTTGGTGTTTACCATACGATCTCCTCCTTGATGAGGACGGGGCCGTCCTTGCAGATGCGCTTGTTGCCGTACTTGGTCTTGCAGGTGCAGCCCATGCAGGCGCCGAAGCCGCAGCCCATGCGCTCCTCGAAGCTGAACTGGCCGGAGGTCTTGCACACGTTGTAGACCGCCTTCAGCATGGCCTCGGGGCCGCAGGTGTACAGGAAGGTGTAATCCTCCGTCATATTGACGCCGTCGGTGACCAGACCCTTGTGGCCGTAGCTGCCGTCGGCGGTGAGGGCGATGACCTCCGCGCCCAGAGCGCGGAAGTCGTCCTCGAGAAATACTTCTTCTTTGGTGTTGAAGCCCAGCACCACGGTGGGCTTGGCGCCCTTGGCGATGAGGCGCTTGCACAGGTTGAACAGCGGGGGGATGCCCACGCCGCCGCCTACCAGCACAGGCTTTTCGCCCGACAGAGCGGGATCAAAGCCGTTGCCCAGGCCGGTGAGGATGTCCAGCACCTTACCGGGCCGGAAGCCGGTCATCATGCGGGTGCCCTCGCCCAGAGGCTTATAGATCAGGGTGAGGATATCGCCCTCCACATCGTTCACCGAGATAGGGCGGCGGAGGAAAAATCCGTCCAGCTTCAGGTTGACGAACTGTCCGGGGGCGGTGATGGCCGAGGTGTCACCCTGCAGCCGCATCCGCCAGATGTTTTTGGCCAGACAGACGTTCTCGGTAACGGTAAACAGACTCTGGATCATGCTTCGTCACCAGCGTCGATGGTGGAGATGGTCAGCGTGGTCTCCTCCAGAACATCCAGCAGCACGCGGACGGTGTCCAGGGCGGTGAACATGGTCACGTTGTACTCGGTGGCGATCTGACGCAGCTTGGCGCCGTCGCTCTCGCCGTCAGCGCCGGGATCCTTGGTGTTGATGAAGTAGGCGATGTGGCCCTGGCGCAGAGCGTTGGGGATCTCATCGCTGCCGGCGCTCACCTTGGCCAGGGTATGGGTGCGGACGCCGTTCTCCTTGAGGAACTTGGCGGTGCCGGCGGTGGCCTCGATGTTGAAGCCCAGGTTGTAGAAGCGGCGGATCAGGGGCAGAGCCTCTTCCTTGTCGCCGTCGGCGATGGTGGCCAGAACGGTACCGTAGTTCTGCAGATGCATACCGGAGGCCTGCAGGGCCTTATAGACGGCACGGGTCATGGTGTTGTCGTAACCGATGGCTTCACCGGTGGACTTCATTTCGGGGGACAGATAGGCGTCCAGACCGCGGATCTTGTTGAAGGAGAACACGGGGGCCTTGACGTAGAAGCGCTTCTTCTCGTCGGGATAGATGTCGAACAGACCCAGCTCCTTCAGGCTCTTGCCCAGGATGACCTCGGTGGCGATGTCGGCCAGGGAGTAGCCGGTGGCCTTGGACAGGAAGGGAACGGTACGGGAGGAACGGGGGTTGACC
>JAFYPP010000051.1 GCA_017559995.1 Clostridia bacterium
CGCCCTGGGCCAGCAGCTGCTGGTGGTCGCCTTCCTCCCGGATCTCGCCCTTGTGCATGACGATGATCTTGTCACAGTTCTGGATGGTGGACAGGCGGTGGGCCACGATGATGGTGGTGCGGCCCTCCATGAGCTTTGCCAGAGCGTCCTGGATGAGGGCCTCGGTCTCGGTGTCGATGTTGGCGGTGGCTTCGTCCAGGATGAGCACCGAAGGCTTGAAGGCCAGAGTGCGGGCGAAGGACAGCAGCTGCCGCTGACCGGCGGAGAAGGCGGCGCCCCGCTCGATGACCTGGTGGTCATAGCCGCCCTCCAGCTGGGAGATGAAGGGATGGGCGTTGACGTACTTGGCGGCCTCCACCACGGCCTCGTCGGAGATGGTGGTGTCGTTGAGGCGGATGTTGCTCTTCACGTCGCCGGCGAACAGGAACACATCCTGCAGCATCTGGCCGATGTTGCGGCGCAGGTCGCTGACGCGGATCTTGCGCACATCCACGCCGTCGATGAGGATCTGGCCCTGCTGGATGTCATAGTACCGGCAGATGAGGTTCTGGATGGTGGTCTTGCCGGCGCCGGTGGCGCCAACGAAGGCCACGCTCTGGCCGGGTTCCACGGTGAAGGACACGTCCCGGAGCACCCACTCGCCCTCACGGTAGGCAAACCACACGTTTTTGAACTCGATGTGGCCCTTGAAGGACTCCATGGCAACGGCGTCCTCGGCGTCGGTGATGGCGGGCTGGGTATCCATCAGCCAGAAGATACGCTCGGCGGCGGCGGCGGCCGACTGGATGACGTTGAAGTTTTCGGCGATCTCCTGAATGGGGTGGAAGAACTTGGTGATGTACCGCTGGAAGGCCATGAGGGTACCGATGGTGACCACACCGGCCATGGCCAGACGGCCGCCGTAGGCCAGCAGAATGGCCATGGAGGCGATGTTCAGCACATAGGAGATGGGGCTGTAGATGGAGTGGCACAGCAGCTGCTTGATGTGGGACTTGCGCAGCTCCTCACTCTGGGCCTCGAACTCCCGCTGGGTGTCGGCCTCGGCGGTGAAGATCTGTACCACCTTCATGCCGGACACGTGCTCGGCCACGAAGGCGTTGAGCTCGGACACCTTGGCACGGATGGCCCGGTACATCTTTCGGGTGATCTTGGTGAACACGAAGGTGGTGACCACCGTGAAGGGGATGACGGTGAAGATGGCCAGGGACAGACCGGTGTGGTAGTCCAGCATGGCCTTCATGACGCCCACCAGGATGAAGATGTTCTGCAGCATGGTGACGATGACCGAGGTGAACATCTCCAGCACGGTCTCACAGTCGTTGGTGACACGGGTCACCAGACGGCCGATGGGATTGTCGTTGAAAAAGCCGATGTGCAGGGTGGACAGGTGGTTGAAGATGTCGGTGCGCATATTGTAGACGATCTTCTGGCCCACCATGGCCAGCAGCGCGGCCTGGGTATAGGTGCAGCCGAAGATCAGCGCCACCGACAGCAGATATTTGCCGCCCAGCAGCAAAATGCCCCGCAGGTCGGCCTGACGCAGTTCATAGGACACGTCCACCTTGAAGCCGTTTTCGTCCACCAGCACGTATTTGGCCAGATAGTCGTCGGTGGCCTGAGCGATGAGTTTGGGCTGCCACAGTTCCAGACGGACGGTGGCGATGAGCACCACGAAGATCAGCAAAAACCAGCCGATGTACGGCTTGCCGTATTTCAGGAGGCGCCGGACGATGTGCCGGCTGACCACGGCGTTATCCTGCTTGTGACTCATAACGCGTACTCCTCCTTCTTCATCTTCTCCAGCAGCTGGCGGTTGTACATATCGGCGTAGATGCCGCCCAGCGCCACCAGCTCCTCGTGGGTGCCCATTTCGGCCAGACGGCCCTCGTCGATGACGATGATCTTGTCGGCGTTCTGGATGGTGGAGATACGGTGGGCAATGATGACGTTGGTCTTGCCCCGGCGGGTCTCACGCAGATGGGCGAGGATCTTTTCCTCGGTGTCGGTGTCGACGGCGGACACCGAGTCGTCCAGAATGAGGATCTCGGGATCCAGGATCAGGGCGCGGGCGATGGCGATACGCTGCTTCTGACCGCCGGACAGGGACACGCCCCGCTCACCCACCATGGTGTTGTAGCCTTCGGCGAAGTCCACGATGTTGTCGTGGACGCAGGCGGCTCTGGCGGCGTTCTCAATGTCCTCCTGGGTCTTGCTCCGGTCGCCGAAACGGATGTTTTCGGTGATGGTGTCGGAGAACAGGAAGTTGTCCTGGGGCACGTAGCCGCAGGTCTCACGGAGCTGCTTGAGGGGGATGCTGTGGATCTCCCGGCCGCCCACGAACAGCTGACCCTCTTCCGGGTCAAAGACACGCATGAGCAGGTTGACCAGCGAGCTCTTGCCGCAGCCGGTGCGGCCCACCACGCCCAGCGTCTGGCCCTTTTCCAGCTTGAAGCTGACGTTTTCCAGCACGGGCTTTTCCCGGGTGGGATAGCGGAAGGTGAGGTTTCTGGCCTCGATGGAACCCATGACGGGGCCTTCGTCTCTGGCCTCGGGCCAGTCCTTGATGTCGGGCTGGGCGTGGAGGACGTTTTCCAGACGCTGCATGGCGGCGCCGCCGCGGGTGAGCACGTTGATGATACGGCCGATGGCGGCCATGGGGAACATCAGGTTGTTGAGGAACATAATGAAGCTGCCGAAGTTACCGGCGGAGATGCGGCCCTGGATGGCGATATAGCCGCCGTAGCCGATGGCCAGCGCCATGGACAGGCCGGTGACGGCGCGCATAAAGGGGAACATAAAGGCCTGGATGCGGGCCTCCTTTACGTTGGCGTCGCAGGCGATCTTGTTGACCGTTTCAAAGTTTTCACGCTCGGCGGGCTCCTGCACAAAGGCCTTGATGACCTTCATACCGCCCAGCTTTTCGTTGACAAAGTCGGACAGGTCGGAAAAGGCCTGCTGGCGGATCTTGAACCGGCGATGCAGCTCGCCGCCCACAAAAGTGGTTGTCAAGGCAACCAAAACCATAGGAAGAAAGGCCATGACCGTCAGCACAGGGTCGATCTGGGTAACCATTTTGTACAGCGTGCTGAGGCCGATGGCCAGCGAGTCTATACCCATCATGATGGTGACGGCGAATACCATACGCACCGCCTCGATATCCGAGGAGATATAGGCCATAATTTCGCCGGCTTTGTGCTTATGGAAGTAGCTGGCAGACAGGGTCTGCAGGTGTGCGTACAGCTCGTTGCGCATATCACGCTCGATCTTTCGGGCGGAGCCGAAGATGAACCAGCGCCAGATGATACGGCCCAGGAACACCACCACGGCGATGAAGGCCAGCTTGTACACCGGCTGCCAGATCATATCGGCGGTGAAGCCGCGCTCGGCCACACGGTCGATGGTCTCGCCCACGACCAGGGGAACTTCGGTCTGCAGCACGTCGATGAGGATCAGTACGGCCACGCCGATGAGGTAGCTCCATTTATACTTGGAGAAGAATTTCCGGGCGTAGGGGCTGCGGAAGATATCCAGTGCCCTGCCCTTTTTCGGCTGTTTCGTTTCCAAAACGACGCCTCCTTTTTGATTGCTTGTCCTTGGGTTGAAAGATGCCGCGCCTGCGGGCGCGGGCGGGGGTTTTCGGGAGCGGAGCGCACCGCGATCGCGATGGGGGATGCGGATGGCCCCGCCCGGGGCTCTCTCGCAGGACCCTGCGGGGCGGTACTTTTGGCCCGCCCAAAAGTACCCAAAAGCCGGACAGGGGCGCTGCCCCTGTACCCTGCCTACCCGCGGATCGCCCGGTGCTTTCCGGAAAACACGGTGCCCTGAACATTGTCTTGCCGTGGCATCCGCTGCCGGGAGCACCCTTCCCGGTCCGCTGCGCAGCCAGGGGTCCGGGGGGGCGTTGGATGCCCCCACGTTCCCCATAGGTTCTTATTCCTTATCGAACAGATAATCTCTGTAGGCGACTTCCACGCCGTTCTCGAAGTAGACCTTGGGAACACGGCGGGGGATGGCGGCCTGCAGGCCGTTACGGTTGAAGTTGGAGATCTTGGCGCCCTCGGGATAGGTCATGCCGCCCTTGTCGGCGGAGAAGATGACCACCTCGTCGCCGATGGCAGCATCGGGCACGTCGGTGACATCGATCATGGCCTGGTCCATGCACAGCAGACCCACGAAGGGGCACTTGACGCCCTTGACGGAGGTCCAGCCCTCGTAATGGGACATGGCGCGGGGCACACCGTCCACGTAGCCGAAGGGCAGGGTGGCGATGATGCGGTCATGGTCGGCGGCGTCGTCCAGACCGTAGCCGATGCCCTCGCCCGCGGGCAGCATCTGCAGGTGGACGATCTCGCTCTTCAGCTCCATCAGGGGCTTCAGATCGGTGAGGTGGGGGTTGAAGCCGTAGAAGAAGGAGCCGGGACGGACCATGTTATAGCGCATTTCGGGATAACGGATGGTGCCGATACCGTCGTTGATGCTCTTCAGGGGGAAGTTCAGGCCGCGCTTTTCACAGCCGTCAATGAAATACTGGAACTTTTCCCACTGGCGGTAGTCGTCGGCCTTGGTCTCCAGAGCCAGATGGGAGAACACGCCCACGATGTCCAGGTTGGGCAGCTTGAAGATCTCTGCCACGATGTCCATGCTCTCCTCGGTGGGAGCGAAGCCCAGACGGTGCATACCGGTGTCCACCTTGATCTGGATCTTGGCCTTCTTTTCGGGGGTGGCGTACTCGGACAGGATCCTGGCCTGGCGCAGGGAGCAGCAGGCCTGGGTGATGTTATTGTCCACGCCGTACTTCAGCAGGTGGTCGGAGGACAGGCCCAGCACCAGCACCTCGCCCTCCTTGTGGAAGCGGCGCAGCTCCATGGCCTCGTTGAGGGAGGCCACGCCGAAGTACTTGATGCCGTACTTCATCATATACTCCATCATGATGACGGCGCCGTGACCGTAGCAGTCGGCCTTGATGATGGCCATAGGCTCCACATCGGGACCGATCTCCTCACGGCAGCGGTCAATGTTATACTTCAGATTGTCCAGATTGATCTCCGCACGGGTCGAACGCAGATGTTCCATAGGTACAACTCCTTTTTTATTTTAAAAGATTAAAATACATGTTTCCGATTGTCTATCATACTCCATTTTCCGACAGAATGAAAGAGGAAACCGAAAAAATCTTGAATATTTTTTCGTTCTGTGATAGAGTGGTAGCAGGTACCAATACCCATTTTTATATAATTTTTACGGAGGTCGATACCAATGAATTGCATCGTTGAAATTTCTGCCCGTCACCTGCACCTGAGCCAGGAGCATCTGGACATCCTGTTCGGTGCCGGCCATCAGCTGACCAACAAGAAGGATCTGTCCCAGCCCGGCCAGTTCGCCTGCGAAGAGAAGGTCGAAGTCATCGGCGCCAAGGGTTCCCTGAAGATGTCCGTTCTGGGCCCCGTCCGTCCCGAGACCCAGGTTGAGCTGTCCCTGACCGACGCCCGTTCCATCGGCGTCAAGGCTCCCGTCCGTGAGTCCGGTGTCGTTGCCGGTTCCGGTTCCTGCAAGCTGGTCGGTCCCTGCGGTGAGGTCGATCTGACCGAGGGCGTTATGGCTGCCAAGCGCCACATCCACATGACTCCCGAAGACGCCGAGAAGGCCGGTATCGTGGACAAGCAGATCGTCAAGCTGGCCGTCAAGAGCGAAGGCCGCTCCCTGATCTTTGATGACGTCGTGGCCCGCGTTTCTCCCAAGTACGCCACCGCTGCCCATCTGGACACCGATGAGGCCAACGCTGCCGGTATCTCCGGTACCGTCGAAGGCGAGATCATCCTGTAAGCAAGACTTTGTTAAGCGCCGGCTTTTGCCGGCGCTTTTTCTTTTTTGGGGTGTACGCTCCGGGAGCGCGGGAATGCGTGGGGCGGCTGCGCGCCCCATACCCCCATGCGTGACTTTCGACCGCGCGAAAGTCACCAAAGCGCGCCGGGGGCCTACCCCGGAAGGGCAGGAAGCCCCCGGACCCCTGTCTGCCCAGTAGACCGGGAATGGTGCTCCCGGCAGCGGATACCACGGCAAGACAATGTTCAGGGCACCGTGTTTTCCGGAAAGCACCGCGCATTCCGCGGATATACGGGGTACAGGGGCAGCGCCCCTGTCCGGCTTTTGGGTACTTTTGGGCGGGCCAAAAGTACCGCCCCGCAGGGTCCTGCGGCAGAGTTCCGGGCGTGTGCGCCCGCATCCCTCATCGCGATGGATGGTGCGTTTCGCCCTGCGGAAACCCCTTCCAAGGGTTGAAAACCCGACGGGTTTGTGTTATGATGCTTTAGTAGGGAAAAATATTATTTTTTCATAAAAAATGCGAAAGATGGCAGGTGTCAACATGGAAAAAAACAAGGAACTCCGCGTCTTTGCCGAAGAAATTCGTGTGGAGACCCTGAAGGAGCTGGCCAACCTGGGCTTCGGCCACGTGGGCGGCTCTATGAGCGTCGTGGAACTGCTGGCAGTTCTGTACGGCAAGGAAATGCGCATCGACCCCAAGAACCCCCAGTGGGCTGACCGCGACAAGCTGGTCATGAGCAAGGGTCACGCCGGCCCCGCCGTGTACGCCACCCTGGCCCTCAAGGGCTATTTCCCCAAGGAAGACCTGCTGACCCTCAACCAGGGCGGCACCAACTTCCCCTCCCACTGCGACCGTCTGAAGACCACCGGCGTTGACATGACCACCGGCTCTCTGGGCCAGGGCATCTCCACCGCCTGCGGCCTGGCTCTGGGCAACCGCATCCTGGGCCGCAACGACGCTTACACCTATCTGGTGCTGGGCGACGGCGAGTGCGACGAGGGTCAGATCTGGGAAGGCGCCGCTTTTGCCGCCCACCAGATGCTGAACAACCTGATCGCTTTCGTGGACCTGAACAAGCAGCAGCTGGACGGCGCCTGTGACGACGTGCTGTGGATGGGCGACATGGTGGACAAGTTCCAGTCCTTCGGCTGGTTCGTCCAGAAGGTCAACGGCCACAACATCGACGAGATCGTGGACGCCATCGCCGCCGGTAAGGCACAGGATCAGAAGCCCGTCATGATCATCCTGGATACCATCAAGGGCAACGGCTGCGAGCTGGCCGAGCAGACCTTCCCCTGCCACCACATCAAGTTCACATATGAGCAGATCGCTCCCAGCATCGCCAAGGCCGAGGCCGTTCTGGCCGAAGTCCGCAAGGCGTAAGGAGGTCACACCATGTATAAAGTCAAGTCTGTTTTTGAAAAAGAAGCCAAGGAGATGCGCGCCATCTACTGCCAGACCCTGCAGGAACTGGCCCGTGAGAACGACAAGATCGCCGTTCTGGACGCCGACCTGGTGGGTTCCTCCGGCATGGGCGCCTTCTTCAAGGAGTTCCCCGACCGCGCCATCAACTGCGGCATTCAGGAGAACAACATGATCGGCGTGGCCGCCGGTATGTCCGCCGCCGGCATGGTGCCCTTCGCCCATTCCTTCGGCCCCTTCGCCTCCCGCCGCTGCGTGGACCAGATCTTCATCTCCTGCGCCTACGCCAAGCTGAACGTCCGTATCATCGGCTCCGACCCCGGCGTCACCGCTGCCTACAACGGCGGCACCCATATGCCCTTTGAGGATATGGGCACCCTGATGTCCATCCCCCAGATCACCCTGCTGGAGCCCACCGACTCCGCTCAGCTGAAGTGGATGGTCCAGGAGCTGGAGAACGCTTACGGCGTCTATTACATCCGTCTGCTGCGCAAGAACGCCGTTGGCGTCTTTGAGGAAGGTTCCAAGTTCCAGATGGGCAAGATCGCCCGCCTGAAGGAAGGTACCGACGTGGCCATCGTCGCCTCCGGCATCATGGTGGCCGAGGCCCTGAAGGCCGCCGCCGCTCTGGAGGAGAAGGGCATTTCCGCCGCCGTGCTGAACGCCTTCACCTGGAAGCCCCTGGACGGCGAGACCCTGGCCGAGTACGCCCAGAAGTGCGGCTGCATCGTCACTGCCGAAAACCACAACATCATCGGCGGTCTGGGTTCTGCCGTGGCCGGTTCTCTGGCCCGCACCTGCCCCGTCCCCGTGGAGATGGTGGGCGTCAATGACGAGTTCGGCGAGGTGGGCACCGAGGACTTCCTGCGCAAGCGCTTTGATCTGACCGCGGATCACATCGTCCGTGCCGCTCTGGAGGCCATTTCCCGCAAGTAAATCCCATCCGCAACCAAACTGCGGCGGCACACGCCGCCGCGGTTTTTTCTTATAAAAAGGAGAAACGCTCATGAACGTGAAAGAAAAGGCCCTGCTGGCCCACGAGCAGTGGAAGGGCAAGCTGGACATCCGGACCAAGTGCCCCATCACCAACGCCGAAGAGCTGTCCATCGCCTATACCCCCGGCGTTGCCGAACCCTGTCTGAAGATCCGGGACGATGTTGATCTGTCCTATACCTATACCGGCCGCGGCAATCTGGTGGCCGTGGTCACCGACGGCACCGCCGTGCTGGGTCTGGGCGACATCGGCCCCGAGGCCGGTATGCCCGTTATGGAGGGCAAGTGCGCCCTGTTCAAGGCCTTCGGCGGCGTGGACGCCGTGCCCCTGTGCATCCGCTCCAAGGATGTGGACGACATCGTCAACACGGTGGCTCTGCTGGCCGGTTCCTTCGGCGGCATCAATCTGGAGGACATCTCCGCCCCCCGCTGTTTTGAGATCGAGCGCAAGCTGAAGCAGCGCTGCGACATCCCCATCTTCCACGACGACCAGCACGGCACCGCCGTCATCACCCTGGCCGGTCTGCTCAACGCCCTCAAGGTGGTGGGCAAGAAGCTGGAGGACATCCAGGTGGTCACCTCGGGCGCCGGCGCCGCCGGTACCGCCATCATCCGCCTGCTGATCTCTCTGGGCCTGAAGAAGGTCATCATGTGCGACAGCAAGGGCGCCATCTACGAGGGCCGCGAGGGCCTCAACGCCGAAAAGGCCGACATCGCCACCCTCACCAACCGGGAAAAGAAGGCCGGCCCCCTGGCCGAAGTCATCAAGGGCGCCGACGTGTTCATCGGCGTGTCCGCTCCCGGCGCGCTGACAAAGGAAATGGTGCAGACCATGGCAAAGGATGCCATCATCTTCGCCTGCGCCAACCCCACCCCCGAGATCTTCCCCATTGATGCCAAGGCGGGCGGCGCCAAGGTGGTTGCCACCGGCCGCTCCGACTTCCCCAACCAGGTGAACAACGTGCTGGCCTTCCCCGGCATCTTCCGCGGCACCTTTGACGTGCAGGCCTCCGACATCAACGATCAGATGAAGATCGCCGCCGCTTACGCCATCGCCGGTCTGGTGTCCGACGAGGAGCTGTGCCCCGATTATGTGCTGCCCGCCGCCTTTGACCCCAGAGTGGGCCCCGCCGTGGCCAAGGCCGTGGCACAGGCCGCACGGGACAGCGGCGTAGCGAGAAAGTAAGGTTCCGCCCCTGCGGGGGCGGGGATGCGTGGGGCGGCTGCGCGCCCCAGACCCCCATGCGTGACTTTCGACCGCGCGAAAGTCACCAAAGCGCGCCGGGGCGTTTCGGATGCGCCCCGGAACCCCTGCCGACTCCTCAAGCGCCGGAGGGCTTTCCTTTCGGTGAACCCAGACACTTGACAATGTTCAGGTAACCGTGTTTTCGGGTGCTGCCGCATCATCCGCGGACATCCGCCTTTTTCTCTTGTACCGTCAACGGCACGTTCTCTTTTTGGCGGGACAAAAAGAGAATGTGGGGTTGAACCGTCCCCTCGCACCCGCAGGTGCGAAAACCCTTGATTTCTCTTGACTTTCAGCCAAATTTCCGCCGGAAATCCCTTGATTTTACCAGTTGTTTGTGGTAAAATACATACTGCTGTAATTGTCGCCGGGTGTCCGGCTGAATGATAACTGGAGGCCAACTGATATGAATTCTACTTTGCAATTGATCCTTTCCATCCTGAACGTCCTGGTTGCTCTGGTCCTGACCGTCCTGGTTCTGGCTCAGAACGGCAAGTCCGAGGGCCTGGATCCCTTCGTGGGCAGCAAGGCTGAGACCTTCTTCGGCAAGAACAAGGCTCGTTCTCTGGAGGCCAAGCTGCAGAAGATGACCGTTGTCTGCGCCGTCTGCTTCTTCGTGCTGACCGGCGTGCTGGCTATCTTCGCCTAAGATTTCCCGCAACCAACAGGCCGTCCGCATAGGGCGGCCTAAGTTTTTACCAAAAAAATCCATTGATAAAGGACTGAGATACACCTATGGCAAAAGAGAAAAAGGCTGTTAACGCCATCACCGATATGGAGGTGGACTTTGCCCAGTGGTACACCGACGTGTGCAAAAAGGCAGAGCTCATCGATTATTCCTCCATCAAGGGTATGTTCATCTACCGTCCCTACGGCTACGCCATCTGGGAAAACATCCAGAAGGAGCTGGATCGCCGCTTTAAGGAGACCGGTCACGAAAACGTCATGATGCCCATGCTAATCCCCGAGTCCCTGCTGCAGAAGGAGAAGGATCACGTGGAGGGCTTCGCTCCCGAGTGCGCCTGGGTCACCTATGGCGGCAACGAGAAGCTGGAGGAGCGCTACTGCATCCGCCCCACCTCCGAGACCCTGTTCTGTGAGCACTTCAAGAACGTGATCCAGAGCCACCGTGACCTGCCCTGCAAGTACAACCAGTGGTGCTCCGTGCTGCGTTGGGAAAAGACCAGCCG
>JAFYPP010000052.1 GCA_017559995.1 Clostridia bacterium
CACCACCCCGCCGGGAGTCCGGCGGAAGATTTTGACCGATTCATTCGGGCAAAATCCATTGCATCGGGGCCCCCGAAAAATCGCAGATTTTTTGGGGATTCGCTGCGGCGATCAGGTCCGTAAGGGCGCTGCTGCCAACGCCGTGCAGATCCTCCAGCTGCTGGCACAAGGTCAGTAAACCGCATAAAAAGAACCCCCGGAACGGTTTGTTCCGGGGGTTTTCTGTTTGGTTGTTAGCCGCACTTGGAGAAGCCGCAGCTTCTGCAGATGACGCAGCCGCCCTCGTGCTCCAGCTTGGCGCCGCACTCGGGGCAGAAATGCATATTGTCAGAGGAAATACCGGCGGCGCTGGCCTTGGGGGCGTGGGTCACCGGGGTGCGGCGCTCGGCCTCCATAGGCTGGGGGCAGGCGCCGGCCTTATGCTCCTCGATGTACTTGGCCACCTTGGCCACCACCTTGGCGATGGCGTCGGGACAGGAGGTGCAGCTCATGCCCTGCTGACGGATGGTGGAGGGGCAGCGGATGCCCTTCAGCTGGTCATAGATCTCCTGCACCGAGATGCCCGAGCGCAGAGCCACGGACACCAAACGGGCGGTGGCCTCCGACTGGGAGGGGCAGCCGCCGGCCTTGCCGGTGGAGGTAAAGACCTCGCAGATGCCGTTTTCGTCGTAGTTGACGGTGATATACAGGTTGCCGCAGCCGATCTTCACCCGCTCGGTAAAGCCCTGGGTGATGGCGGGGCGGGGACGGGGCTTGACCTCAGCAAAGGCAGGAGCGGCAGGCTCTTCGGCGGCCTTTTCTTCGCCGGACACCTTGCCGATGTTGAGCACCTGGCTGTCACGGCTGCCGTCACGGTAGATGGTAACACCCTTGCAGCCCAGCTGATAGGACAGGCGGTAAACTTCTTCCACCTCTTCCTTTGTGGCCTCGGAGCGGAAATTGACGGTTTTGGACACGGCGTTGTCGGTGTGCTTCTGGAAGGCGGCCTGCATACGGGTATGGTACAGGGGGGACACATCGTGGGCGCAGACAAAGACCTTGTGGATGTCCTCGGGGATCTCCTCGATGTGGGCGATGGTGCCCTCCTTGGCGATGCGCTCCATCAGTTCTTCGGAATACAGGCCACGGGCCTTGAGGGTCTCCAGCAGCACGGGGTTGACCTCCACCAGGTGGGTGCCGTCCATGACGTTGCGGATATAGGCAAAGGCAAAGACCGGCTCGATACCGGAGGAACAGCCGCCGATCATGGAGATGGTGCCGGTGGGAGCGATGGTGGTAACGGTGCCGTTGCGCAGAGCGGGGCCGTCCTTATAGATGGACTCGCCGAACAGGGGGAAGCTGCCCCGCAGGGCGGCAAGCTGCTGGCTGGCCCGATGGCCGCACTCGTTGATGAAGCCCATCAGGTGGTCGGCCAGATCCACGCCCTCGTTGGAGTTATAGGGGATGCCCAGATGCAGCAGCAGGTCGGCGAAGCCCATGACGCCCAGACCGATCTTTCGGGTGGAGCGGGTGACACGGCCGATCTCCTCCAGGGGGTAGTTGTTGATGTCGATGACGTTGTCCAGGAAATGCACCGCCAGGGTGATGGTATTGCGCAGCTCCTGATAGTCGATCTCCCAGCCGAACTCGGTCTTTTTCAGCATCTTCACCAGGTTGATGGAGCCCAGGTTGCAGCTCTCATAGGGCAGCAGAGGCTGCTCGCCGCAGGGGTTGGTGGACTCGATCTCGCCCTGGGCGGGCACCACGTTGTCCCGGTTCAGGCGGTCCAGGAAAATGATGCCCGGCTCGCCGTTGGACCAGGCGGCCTCCACGATGGCGTCAAACAGTTTGCGGGCGTTCTTCTTGCCGCAGGGCTGCTTGGTGCGGGGATCCAGAATGTCGTAATCCTCTCCCTTTTCCACAGCCTCCATAAAGGCTTCGGTGAGGCCTACCGACAGGTTGAAGTTGGTGATGTCGGTGTTGTTCTTCTTGCAGTGGATGAACTCCTCGATGTCAGGATGGTCCACCCGCAGGATGCCCATGTTGGCGCCGCGGCGGGTGCCGCCCTGCTTAACGGCCTCGGTGGCCATGTTGAACACCCGCATGAAGGACACGGGGCCGGAGGCCACACCGCCGGTGGAGCGGACGGTAGCGCCGGCCTGACGCAGACGGCTGAAGGAGAATCCGGTGCCGCCGCCCGACTGGTGGATGAGGGCGGCGTTCTTCACGGTGTCAAAGATCTCCACCATGCTGTCGCCCACGGGCAGCACGAAGCAGGCGGAAAGCTGGCCCAGAGGACGGCCGGCGTTCATCAGGGTGGGAGAGTTGGGCAGGAACTTCAGGCTGGTCATCAGCTCGAAGAAGGCGTCGGACAGGCCCTCGATGCTGGCTTTGTCGCTGTATTTGGCGTCGGCGGCAGCCACGGCGTCGGCCACGCGGCGGAACATCTGCTCCACGGTCTCCATGGGGGTGCCGTCCTCATTTTTGGCCAGATAGCGGCGCTTGAGGACTTCCATGGCGTTTTTGCTGATATCGGTCATTGCCATATGTAAAATCTCCTTTATGTCGATAGAATTCCATAGTAAAATAACTATATCTTGTATTGCCGGAAAATGCAATCCACAAAATACACAAGATTTCCACTGTTTTTTCTACGCAGCTCCGTGACCGCGTTTTTCGTTTCGACAACAACACCTTGAAAATCAGCGCCTGTTGGGTGTATAATAAAATGTACGACATATAACGAGGTGACCCATGGATCTGCACGAACTTCTGCATATTTTGGAGCACGCCCTGACCGACAGTCTCAAGGCTGTGCCCTTCTTATTCTTGGCCTACCTGCTGATGGAGGCCGCCGAGCGCTACCAGTCGGCAAAGATGGAAAAGGCCATTTCCGGTCTGGGTAAGGCCGGTCCTCTGGTGGGCGCCGCCCTTGGCTGCATCCCCCAGTGCGGCTTTTCCGCCAGCGCTTCCAACCTGTACGCCGCCGGCCTGGTGAGCCGCGGCACCCTGCTGGCGGTGTTTCTGGCTACCTCCGACGAGGCGCTGCCCATCCTGCTGGGTGTTTCCACGGGACGGGGCATGATCCTTCCCCTGCTGCTGGCCAAGGTGGTCATCGGCATCGTGGCGGGCTACGCCGTGGACTTTGCCATGCACCGCTGGGGCCGTCCCCGGGAACTGTTCGATCTGTGCGAGGATTGCGGCTGCGAAGAGGAAGGCGCCGGCATCCTCAAGCCCGCCCTGTGGCACACCGGCCACATCCTGCTGTATATTTTTCTGCTCAATCTGGGCCTTGGCCTGGCGGTGCATCTGCTGGGTGAGGAGGTTTTGGGCGCCATCCTGCTGAAGGACAGCTTCCTGCAGCCCTTTGTGGCGGCGCTGGTAGGCCTCATCCCCAACTGCGCGGTGTCGGTGCTGCTGACCCAGCTGTATCTGGCAGGCACCGTGAGCTTTGGCGCGCTGCTGGCCGGCCTGTGTTCCGGCGCCGGTCTTGGCGTAGCGGTGCTCATCAAAATGAACCGGTCCAAGCGGGAAAACGGACAGATCGTGCTGACCCTGTATCTCATCGCCGCCCTGTGCGGTCTGGCGGTGCAGCTGCTGTTTTAAGGAGTGTTAAAGATGGAAAATACCCCCGTTCTGTATACCGAGCACCTGACTCTGGACCGCTTCACGCCGGATGATGTTCCCGCCGTCCGGGATGGCCTGTACACCGAAGCGGTGTGCCGCAATCTGTTCATCACCCCCAACAAGACCACCGAAGAGGTCACCGAGAACATCCGGTGGCTGCTGGACGGCTACGAAACCAAAGAGGACTTCCACCAGTGGGCGGTGCGGGAAAACGGCCTTTGCGTGGGCCGGGTGATGCTCACCGTCAGCCGCCGCTTCCACACCGGTACGGTGGCTTACTATCTGGCCGAATCCGTTTGGGGCAAGGGCTATATGACCGAGATCCTCAAGCGTGTCATCGACTTCTGCTTTGACGACCTGGAACTCAACCGGGTGGAGGCAGATCACTTTGCCCGCAACCCCGCTTCCGGCCGGGTGATGGAAAAGGCCGGCATGACGAAGGAAGGCCTCGCCCGGCAGAAGTACTGCAAGGACGGCGAGTTCCTGGATGCCGTGCTGTACGCCATGTTAAAACAGGACAGAGCATAAGAAAAAGCCAGCCTTTCGGCTGGCTTTTTGATTTTGCTGTTTACTTTCTCTGGAACATCCGCAGGATGCTGTCAAAAGCATCGTCGGATTCCTTCTGCTTGGAAGAAGCCTGGGGAGCCTCCTCAACCACGGGGGCGGGAGCCTTTTCCACGATGGGAGTGCGCACGGCGTTGATGAACTCGGGCACAGCCAGCTCGTCCTCCGTCTTTTCGGCCTTCTTGGCGGCTTCGGCGGCCTTCTTCACGTCCTCGTTTGCCTTGGTCAGCTCTTCCACGGGATTCTTGGGCATACCGCTGGGCTGATTGTCAAAACCGGTGGCGACCACGGTGATGCGGATCTCATCGTCCAGACCCTCGTCAATGGCGGCACCGAAGATGATGTGGGCATCGGGATGGGCAGCTTCCTGCACCATGGCGGCAGCCTGCTCCACCTCTTCCAGACCCATATCGGGAGAACCGGTGATGTTCAGCAGAACGCCGCGGGCGCCGGAGATGGAGGTCTCCAGCAGGGGGGATTCGATAGCCATCTTGGCGGCTTCCACGGCCTTTTCCTTGCCGGAAGCACGGCCAACGCCCATGTGGGCGAAACCGGCGTTGCGCATGATGGTGGCAACGTCGTTGAAGTCCAGGTTGATCAGACCGGGAACGGTCATCAGCTCGGAGATGGACTGCACGGCCTGGCGCAGCACGTTGTCGGCCACCTCGAAGGCGTTCTGGAAGGTGATCTTCTGATCGGAGACCAGCTTCAGGCGCTCGTTGGGGATGACCACCAGAGCATCCACCTGCTCCTTCAGATCGGAGATACCGGCGTTGGCCTGGTCGATGCGGCGACGGCCCTCAAAATTGAAGGGACGGGTAACGACACCTACGGTGAGGATGCCCATATCCTTGGCGATGCGGGCCACCACGGGTGCGCCGCCGGTGCCGGTGCCGCCGCCCATACCGGCGGTGATGAACACCATATCGGCGCCTTCCAGCATCTTGCGGATCTCGTCCTCGCTCTCCTGAGCAGCCTTGCAGCCGACCTCAGGCTTACCGCCGGCACCCAGACCGCGGGTCAGCTTGTCGCCGATCTGCAGCTTCATGGTGGCGGCAGAATAATTCAAACACTGCTTATCGGTGTTGACTGCCACGAAATCAATGCCCCGGACACCGCCGGTGATCATTCGGTTGACGGCGTTGCCGCCGCCGCCGCCCACGCCGACGACGCGGATGGTGACTGCCGTATCAGAGCCGTATTCAAACGCAAAACCCATGATGTATCCTCCAATTATGTAAACTTCTGTCAGTTATTCGGTATAAATCTTGCCGTCTGCACGTCGGAGAGATCCAGCGTACCGGCAGCGTTGCTGCTGAGCTTTTCCTCCACGATGAGATGCAGATAGCGCATCTTCACGTCCAGATCTTCGGTGGAGCCCACCTTCACCACGAACCGGCCCAGATAGTTGAACCGGATGGCGTAGGGTTCGGCAAAATCCATTCCACCTATATCTTGTAGTATACCATCATCTTCCGCAGTATTCAATAACAAAAACAAGGGTTTTTTCGTATCTTCCTGCAAAATTTCAACGGATTCGCCCTCCTTGGGGCTGACCAGCGTCACGCCATAGATACGGGTCAGTTCCGGGTTCCGGGTGGAGGGGATATTTTCCAGCAATTTGCCGTTACGGTCCATGAGCCAACAGCCGGTAAGGCCGGTGGTGATGGTCTTGCTGTCGTCCTCGGGATCGGGGATCTCGGTCTTTTCGTCGCAGATAACGGCCACCGGCTCGCACTCGGTGACGATGATCTCAATGCCGCTGGGATACCGCCGCAGGATCTGCACGGTGTCCAGATAGGGGCAGACCTCGTAAATGCCGTTCTTCACCGAGATCTTGTCAAACAGCACCAGATTGTCGCCGATCTCCAGTCCCGAAGCCTGTGCCACATAGTCCCGGTTGTACCGGGTATCGCCCGTGAGGGTGATGGTCTCGATCTTGAAAAACAGGGTCGCCGCCAGAATGATGGCCACCACCGTCAAAAGCAGGCACAGCAGGATCAGGACGGTAGGGGTACCGTCCCGACGGGCTCGCCGACGCCGCCGGCGCTGCTTGGATTGTCCTTTTCGCTGTGCCATAAACTGTTCCTTTCTACGTCTCGATTCGCCGGATGCAGCCGCCCAGAGCGGTGAGTTTTTCCGGCAGGCGCTCATAGCCCCGGTCGATGTGGAAGATGTCCTCCACGATGCTCTCTCCTTCGGCAGCCAGCGCGGCCACCACCAGAGCGGCG
>JAFYPP010000053.1 GCA_017559995.1 Clostridia bacterium
AAGCTGTATGACCGCGGCGTCCGCAACGAGGCTCTGTGGAGCGTTATCCTCAACAACACCCGTACTCCCCGCGATATGAAGGGCGACCTGATGGCACAGATCTCCGCCTGTAACATCGGCGTGAAGAACTTCTGCCAGATCGTTGACAAGTACGGCATGGAGACCGTCCGCGAGGTCACCGAGGCTCTGATGGATTACTCCGAGCGTCTGACCCGCGCCGAGATCGAGGCCATCGCCGACGGCGAGTATGTCCACGAGGAGAAGATCCTGGACGACGGCTTCGCCGGCGGCCCCTACACCCTGAAGCTGACGGTGCGCGTCAAGGGCTCCGACATCGAGTTTGACTATACCGGCACGGATCCCCAGATCCGCGGCCCCATCAACTCTCCCTTGTCTGCCACCACTTCCGCTACTTACTACGCCATGCGCTGCGTCACCGACCCCAACATCCCCTCCAACGGCGGCTGCCAGCGTCCCATCAAGGTCATTGCTCCCGCAGGCACTCTGGTCAACGTGCAGGCACCCAACGGCTGCTTCCAGCGCATGGTCACCGACCATATTCTGGTTGACCTCATCATGGGCGCCATGTCCCAGGCCGTGCCTACCAAGGTCATGGCTGACTCCTGCGGCAACAACTACGACTTCTGTAACGGTACCAACCTGGAGACCCACCCCCGCGGCGGCGAATCCACCCACCGTCAGTACTGGGGCGAGATCGTTCCCGGCGGTCTGGGCGCCCGTGCCACCAAGGACGGTCTGTCCGCAATGGCCTGCCACGTGACCAACTGCCCCATTCCTCCTCTGGAGGCCCAGGAGATCGAAGCTCCCATGATGTTCGTGGAGCGCGCCCTGCTGCCTGACTCCGAAGGCGCCGGTAAGTACCGCAGCGGCTTCGCACAGCGCAGAAAGTGGCAGCTGGTGGGCTATGACGGCCTGCTGTCCCACGTTTCCCAGAAGTCCTTCATTCCTCCCCAGGGTCTGTTCGGCGGTGAACCCGGCCGCTGCAGCAAGTGGATCATCAACGAAGGCAAGCCCAACGAGCGCGTCCTGGAGTACTCCATGGGTGACGTTATCCCCCTGGAATACGGTGACACCGTTACCTGCCTGACCGCTTCCGGCGGCGGCTACGGCGATCCCTTCGAGCGTGACGTTGAGAAGGTTCTGGAAGACGTTATTCTGGGCCTGGTCTCCATCGACCGCGCCAAGAACGTTTACGGCGTTGCCATCGATCCCGCTACCCTCACTGTGGACGCCGCTGCCACCGAGGCTCTCCGCGCCGCCCGCAAGTAAACCTGTTTCCCAACGGCGCCGGCCGTTCCCATAACTTACAACCAGGCATCATTACATGCCGCTTTTAGCAGGACCCTATCTCACGGCAGCACCTACGGGAGGTGCTGCCGTGATCCGGGGGCAGAACAGGCACCGCACGGAAAGCTGTTGATCAGCGCCTTTCTGAAAGCATAAACGCCAGACTATAATTATATAAATTATTATATCTTGGACTTTATGAAAAGTTGATGGTATAGTGTAAGCAACCACATTGATGTCATCGATGTGGTTCTACGCCTATTCTATCAGAAGGGAGGAAAAGGGGCCTCACTCTGAACCCTGCGCTGAACCCGCGATGCGGATTTACAAGGCTCCGGATCTCGATCCGGAACGGCAATTGCAACTGACAAAAGAAACCCAAATGTGAATCGAAACAACCAACGAATTAACAGGAGGTTATCGTATGTCCGAAAAAGCAACCAAGACCCCGAAAAAGATTGGCTTAGCAGCCGCAATCATTACGCTCGCCATTCTGTCCTTGATTTTCTGCGGAGGTTTTACCTTCCTGAAGTTCAACACGCAGGCAATCTTCCTGGTCGCCGCCATCGCCGTTGGCGTGGTGGCCCTGCTGCACGGTTATTCCCTGAAAGACGTTGAGGAGTTCTTCCTGGACGGCTGCCGCGGCGCAGTCCTGCCCGCCATGATCCTCATGGTGGTCGGCGCCGTTATCGGTTCCTGGATCGTGTCCGGTATCGTCCCCACCATTATCTACTATGGTCTGGGCTTCCTGACTCCCTCCACCTTCCTGGTGGCTGGTTTTGCTATGTGCTGCCTGATCTCTTTCTTCACCGGCAGCTCCTACACCGCCATCTCCACCATCGGTATCGCCCTGCTGGGTATCGGTATGGGCCTGGATGTCAACCCCGCCATCACCGCCGGTATGATCATCTCCGGCTCTCTGTTCGGCGACAAGATGTCCCCCTTCTCCGACTCCACCAACATGGCCGCCGCCGCTGCAGGTACTGACGTGTTCGATCACGTGTACTCCATGCTGTATACCACCGTTCCCGCCGTCATCATTTCTGCCATCCTGTACTTCGTACTGGGCCTGAAGCATGCCGGCAACGCCATGGATATGACCGCTATCGACAACATCCGTAACACCATCGCAGCCAACTTCAACATCACTCCCATCGTTCTGATCATCCCCATCCTGACCATCTTCATGACCATCAAGAAGGTTCCCCCCATCATGGCTCTGGTGATCTCCGCTGTCGCTGGTATCGTCTTTGCTTTCATCTTCCAGCCTCAGTTCACCTTCAAGACCATCATGGACTCCCTGGGCAGCGGCTTCACCATCAATACTGAGTTCGCCGACGTTAACAAGCTGTTGAGCCGCGGCGGTATGATGAACATGATGGGCGCTGTGTGCCTGACCTTCCTGGTCCTGGGCATGGGCCAGATCCTGCAGCGGATCGGCGTTATGGACGCCGTTCTGGGCAAGCTGGCAGCAGCCGTCAACACTCCCAGAGCTCTGGTCATCACCACCCTGGGCGCCTGTCTGCTGACCACCATGGTCTGCGCCTCTCAGTACGTTGCTATCGTTCTGCCCGGCCAGGTCATGCAGCCCGCTTACACCAGACTGGGTGTTAAGAAACGCGTTCTGTCCAGAACTCTGGAAGACGGCGGTACTATCTTCTGCTTCCTGCTGCCCTGGACCACTTCCGGTGTTTACGTTCCCGGCGTTCTGGGTGTGCCCGTGCTGTCCTACGCTCCCTATGCGTTCTTCTGCCTGGCATGTCCCATCCTGTG
Source organism: Clostridia bacterium (assembly GCA_017559995.1). Lineage (GTDB taxonomy): Bacteria > Bacillota > Clostridia > Oscillospirales > Butyricicoccaceae > UBA4644. The sequence goes on from JAFYPP010000053.1 coordinate 3,082, forward strand.
CGTCGTCTACGCTCTGACCGGTTTCGCCATCTTCAAGGAAGAGCAGCCTGCTGTTACCGAGTAATTCCGTATCTACATTTCTCATCGTTGCTGAAGCTTGATGTGAGGCGCCCCTTGTGGGCGCCCTCACAAAGGAGTCATTATTCTGTAATTATGAGCAAACATTTCCGTGTATGGCGGCGTCCGGATCCGTGCCGGGCGCCGACCATACCGAAACAAGCCCCCTTTTTTCTGCTAAAGGCGTTGTAAGACAGGCTTGGATCATATTATTGGTATCATCCATCCCCCACCGGCGGCCCCGGATTTGCCGTGAGGCCGCCGGATGGGAACCTGCATTTGTGTTTGAAAGTAATCACTGGTTTGCATATACACTTTAACTATTTTAGGAGGAATTCAAAATGATTTTTGGTGTTCTGAAAGACATTAAGGAAGGCGAGAACAGAGTTATCTGTACTCCCGTTGAAGTAGCTTCCATCGCCGCCGCCGGCCATACCGTACTGGTCGAGACCGGTGCCGGTGTCGGTTCCGGTTTCCCCGATGAGAAGTACGCCGCTGCCGGCGCTGAGATCGTTTCCACCGCCAAGGAAATGTGGGATCGCTGCGATTTCCTGGCCAAGGTCAAGGAAGTCGATCCTTCC
>JAFYPP010000054.1 GCA_017559995.1 Clostridia bacterium
TATCCGTGAGACCGCAGAGGGCGGTCTGGCCGCCACACCCACCGGCATTGCCGCAAAGAGGAGGTTGTTCTGATGCCTGCACAGGACTTGATTGTAAAGCTGTGGGACTTGCCACCGAAAGAGCCGGTTTTACAGCGGCTTGCGGAGCAAAAAGTCACCATCAAACGGGTCATCGCCCCCGATCGCGCCCGCGTTCTGCAGTTCGTGGACAAGCACTTTGGCGCCGGCTGGATGCACGAGTGCGAGGCAGCTCTGTCCACCGTGCCCTCCACCTGCTACGTGGCGGTGAAGGACAGGGAGGTCATCGGTTTTGCCTGTTTCGAGGCCACCTGCAAGAACTATTTCGGCCCCATCGGCGTGGCTCCCGACTGTCGGGAGGGCGGCGTTGGCACCGGCCTTTTGCTGTCCTGTCTGCACTCCATGTGGGAGATGGGCTACGCCTACGCCATCATCGGCTGGGCCGACGAGCCGGCGCCTTTTTACGAGAAAACCGTGGGCGCCATCCCCATTCCGAACAGCCATCCCGCCATCTACAAAAACCTCATCCGCAAATGAGCAAAAGCAGGGGAGACCCTGCTTTTTTTATTTTACAAAAACAGCCCTTTGTGGTATGATATACTGTAACGAAATTTACCTATAGGAGGTTTCCTATGTCCGAACGCGAGCTCTTTGCCTTTGCCAAAGAACGGGACATCGTTCTGCTGGAGAACGAACCCCTGTGTGACCATACATCTTTCCGTATCGGCGGCCTCGCCCGCCTGTTTGCCATGCCCAAAACCGTGGAGCAGCTGGCGGAACTGCTGGCCTTTGCCGCCCAAAAGGGCCTGAAATACGCCGTGATCGGCAACGGCAGCAACCTGCTGGCTCCCGACGAGGGCTACGACGGTCTGGTGATCCGCACTCCCGAGGAGGCACCCCGGTGGAGCGAGGACGGCACCGCCGTCACCGTGGCCTCCGGCTGGTCCATGACCCGGTTGAGCGCCGAAGCCGCCCAGCGGGGCCTCACCGGCCTGACCTTTGCCCAGGGCATCCCCGGCACCGTGGGCGGCGCCGTGGTGATGAACGCCGGCGCCTACGGCGGACAGATCGCCGACACCCTGGTGTCCTCCCGCTGCATGACGCCCTGGGGCATCCGCACCCTCACGGCGGAGGAACATCACTTGGCCTACCGCCACAGCGTTTACGCCGACAACCCCGATTGGGTGTGCCTGGAGGCCACCTTCCGTCTGACCCCGGGGGAGAAGGAGGCCATTCTGGCCGAGATGGCCGATTACGCCCAGCGCCGCCGTGACAAGCAGCCGTTGGAGTGGCCCTCCGCCGGCAGCACCTTCAAGCGGCCCGAAGGCCATTTCGCCGGCAAGCTCATTGAGGACGCCGGCCTGAAGGGCTTCACCGTGGGCGGCGCCCAGGTCAGCGAAAAGCACGCCGGCTTTGTCATCAACAGGGGCGGCGCCACCTGCGCCGACGTGCTGTCCCTGATGGAGCAGGTGTCCCAAACGGTGTTTGAAAAGTTCGGCGTCCGTCTGGAGCCCGAAGTGAAGATCCTAAAATGAGAAGTTTCCCCAAATGGGCGGCCGTCCTTGCCGCCCTCGGTGTCGGCCTGCTGCTGGCGGGAGACCTGTACCGCAGTTTCGGCTTTCTGGTGTGCGTGGCAGGCTGCGTGCTGCTGCTGGGCGGCTGGCTGCTGGCTCTGCGGTGGCTTTGCGCCAGTGAAAACCGAGGAATCAAACGAATCGCAAAGATTGTAAAGACACTGACCTTTACAGCGCTTTTTGCCTTTTTTGTGTCCTTCGTCTGGGTGGAAGGTCTGATTTTAACCCACGACGGCGGCACCGAAAACCCCACGGCGCCCACCCTGGTGGTGCTCGGCGCCGGCCTCAACGGCGACCAGCCCTCCCTGACCCTCATCGCCCGGCTGCAGACCGCCCTGGACTATCTGGAGGCCCATCCCGACGCCGTGGCGGTGGTCACCGGCGGACAGGGCCGGTACGAGACCGTCACCGAGGCCTCCGCCATGGCTAACTGGCTCGTGCGCAAGGGCGTGGACCCCGGCCGCATCTATCCGGAGGAGCAATCCACCGACACCCGGGAAAACCTGCGCAACGCCCTGGACCTGATGGAGCGGGAGGGCCTGTCCCAGCCCATCGCCGTGGTGAGCAACAGTTTCCACCTCTACCGGGCGGCCGTCCTGGCCGAGCAGGCCGGGTTTGACGGCGTGCAGACCCTGTCGGCCCCCGTGCCCAAAGTACCCCTCCGCTGGCTCTCCGCCAGCGTGTATCTCCGCGAATACTGCAGCATCCTGCTGCTTTGCGTAAAGAGCGTTTTCTGAAAGGAGAGACCCCTATGGATTGTCTCATCATTTCCGGCCTCAGCGGCGCCGGCAAAAGCCTCACGGTGGACGTGCTGGAGGATATCGGCTACTACTGCATCGACAACATGCCCGTCAAGCTGATCCCCCAATTCGTCAACCTCTTTGACAACAGCGCCGAAAAGGACAAAAAAGTGGCCTTCGTGGTGGACATCCGGGCCGGACGGGACCATTCCTACCTGTTCCGTGCCCTGGAGGAGATGGAAAATGCCGGCAGCCGCTGCCGCATCCTCTTCCTGGACTGCTCCGACCAGGTGCTCATCAACCGGCAGAAGGCCAGCCGCCGCCGCCATCCGCTGGACGTGGACGGTCTGGGCCTTGCCGCCGCCGTGGCCCAGGAGCGGGAGCTGATGGAGCCCATGCGCAGCGAGGCCGATTATGTCATCGACACCACCGCGCTGGCGGTGTCCGAGCTGAAGAGCCACCTCATCGAGCTGTTCGGCGAGGAGGGCGAGGCCTCCCTCATGATCTCGGTGTGCTCCTTCGGCTTCAAGTACGGCATCCCCCACGAGGCCGATCTGGTCTTTGACGTGCGTTTCCTGCAAAACCCCTATTACGTTCCCGAACTGAAGAGCAAGACCGGCATGGATCAGGCGGTCTACGACTACGTTTTCGCCGATCCCAACGCCGAGCGCTTTGTGGAAAAGCTGGTGGATATGCTGCGCTTCACCCTGCCGCTGTACCTTGCCGAGGGCAAGACCTCTCTGGTCATCGCCGTGGGCTGCACCGGCGGACGGCACCGTTCGGTGTCGGTGAGCCGCCGGCTGTACGAGGAGCTGAAGGCCCTGGCCGATAACGTCACCATCCGCCACCGGGACGCCGAAAGGGGATAAGCCATGGACCGTGTGCTGAAAGAGTTTCTGCAGGCCCCCTATGAGAGCATCCCCGAGCAGGTGCTGGACCTTGCCCGGGCGGCAGGCCGCCGTGTGGTGGCCATCGGCGGCGGCACGGGACTTTCCACCCTGCTGCTGGGCCTCAAGGAATATACCGAAAATATCACCGCCATCGTCACCGTCACCGACGACGGCGGCGGCAGCGGCATACTCCGCCGGGAGTTCGGCATCCTGCCCCCCGGCGACATCCGCAACTGCATTCTGGCGCTGGCCGACACCAGCTCCAAGCTGGGCGAGCTGCTCAGCTATCGCTTTGACGCAGGCAGCCTCAGCGGACAGAGCTTCGGCAATCTGTTCCTGCTGGCGCTGAACAATATCTCCGGCTCCTTCGCCGACGGCGTGGCCGCCATGCACAAGATCCTGGCCGTCACCGGACAGGTCCTGCCCGTCACCAACCACACCGTGGATCTGGAGGCCACCTTTGCCGACGGCAGCCGGGTGGTGGGGGAGACCTCCATCACCGCCGCCAAAAAGGAGCGCAATCTGGACATCCGCAGCGTCCGTCTGGTGCCCGGCGCCGTGGAGGCTCTGCCCCAGGCGCTGGAGGCCATCGAGGAGGCCGAACTGATCATTCTGGGCCCCGGCAGCCTGTATACCAGCATCATCCCCAATCTGCTGGTGGGGGGCGTGGCAGACGCCATCGCCCGGTCCAGAGCCATGAAGCTGTACGTCCTCAACGTGATGACCCAGGAGGGCGAGACCGAAGGCTATTCCGCCGCCGACCACCTGCAGGCCCTGCTGGCCCACGGCGGTGCCGCCGACGTGTGCCTGTACAACACCAAAGAGATCCCCGAAAAGCTGGCCGCCCGCTATATGCCCGAGGGCAGCGAGCCGCTGATGCCCGACATCACGGCCTTCCGTTCCATGGGCGTCCGTCTGTTCGGCGGCGATATGCTGTCCCGCAACGGACAGCTGGCCCGCCACGACCCCCTGCGGCTGGCCTATAACGTGATGCTTTGCGCCGAGACCTTCGCCCACCGTGAGGGCGCTTTGGGCGACTACGATCGCCTGCTGCTGCGCAAGGGATAACCGATGAACCGATACAGCAATCCCAAACTGAAGGAGTGCGCGCAAAGACTGCGCCGGGAAATGACCCGGGAAGAGCGGCATTTGTGGTATGATTTTTTGAAGCAGCTGCCGGTTACCTGCAACAGACAAAAGGTGATCGGGCCGTATATCGCCGACTTCTACTGTGCGGCGGCAGGTTTGATCATCGAACTGGACGGATCGCAGCACTATGAAACGCAAGCGGCAGAACGGGATCGGGCGCGTACAGCGTATTTTCATTCGCTGGGATTGACCGTCGTACGCTACAGCAACTCCGATGTAAATCACCATTTTCAAGCCGTGTGCGCGGATATCCTGAAGCGGCTTCCCCTTGAGGGGAAGCTGTCACCGCAGGTGACTGATGAGGTGTAACGGCAGCGTGTCCTGCCACCTCATCCGCCTCGCGCCGCTCGGCACCTTCCCCTCGAAGGGGAAGGCAACCTTGAATAGGAGAATGAACCATGTCTTTCACCACCGACATCAAAAGTGAATTGTGCCACGTGCCGGTGACCGACGAAACCGCCCTGGCCGAGTGCCTCGGTATGCTGCTGTTCGCCGGACAGTTTTCCCGGGAGAGCCTGCGCATCCAGTGTGAGATGCCCGCCGTCCGCCACCGGGTGCTGCAGCTCATGGGCCGCTATATGGATCTCTGGCCCGAGGAGGCCGACACCATCCTGCAGCTGCGTGACCCCCACGAGATCGCCCGCATCTTCGAGCTGTACGGCTACGAGCGGGAAAGCTCGCTGCCCCTCAACCGGGCGCTGGTGGAGGACGAACAGAGCCGCAGCGCCTTTCTCCGGGGCGCCTTCCTCATCGGCGGCTACGTTTCCACCCCCGAAAAGGGCTACCATCTGGAACTGGTGACCCCCCATTACCACGCCGCCCGTCAGCTCAGCTCCCTGCTGGGGGAAATGGAGTTGCCTGCCGGTTACATCCTGCGCCGGGGCATCCACGTGCTGTACTACAAGGACAGCGCCGCCATCGAGGAGTTCCTGTCGGCCTGCGGCGCCACCGGTGCCGCCATGGACCTCATGCTGAAAAAGGTGGAACGGGAGTTCCGCAACGATATCAACCGCAAGGTCAACTGCGAGACCGCCAACCTCACCAAAACGGTGGGTGCCGCCGCCAAGCAGATCGCCGCCATTGAGCGGCTGCAGGAGAGCGGCATGCTGGACAATCTGCCGGAAAATCTGCGGCAGACGGCCTTTTTGCGCCTTGCCAACCCCGAAATGTCCCTCACCGAGCTGGTGGCCGCGGCAAACGGCGCCATCTCCCGTCCGGGACTGAACAATCGGCTGCGCCGACTGGTGCAGCTGGCAGAGGAGGCTGAAAAATGACCCCCTTCGTACATCTGCATTTACATACCGAATACAGCCTGCTGGACGGCGCCTGCCGTCTGGAACCGCTGATGGAGCGGGTAAAGGAGCTGGGCCAAAGTGCCGTGGCCATCACCGACCACGGCGTCATGTACGGCTGCGTGGATTTCTATAAGGCCGCCAAAAAGGCCGGCGTCAAGCCCATCATCGGCTGCGAGCTGTACGTTGCCCCCCGTACCCGGTTCGACAAGGTCTACGAGCTGGACTACGAACCCTGGCATCTGGTGCTTTTGTGCAAGAACATGGAAGGCTACCAGAACCTCATCAAGCTGTGCTCCACCGGTTTTCTGGAGGGCTTTTACAACAAGCCCCGTGTGGACTGGGACCTGCTGAAGGAGCACAGCGGCGGCCTGGTGTGCCTGTCCGCCTGTCTGGCCGGTGAGGTGCAGAACCACCTGATGCACGGCAACTACGACGCCGCCAGAGAGGTGGCCCTGCGCTACGACGCCCTGTTCGGACGCGGCAACTATTATCTGGAGCTGCAGGACCACGGCATCCCCGAGCAGAAGGCCATCAACACCGGCCTGCTGGAGCTGCATAAGGAGACCGGCATCCCCCTGGTGTGCACCAACGACGCCCACTACCTCCGTCGGGAGGACAGCGAGATGCACGACGTGCTGCTGTGCATCCAGACCGGCAAGACTCTGGACGACGAGAACCGTATGCGCTTTTCCGGCACCGAGTTTTACGTCAAGTCGGGGGAGGAGATGGCAAACCTGTTCCCCCAGGCCCCCGAGGCCCTTGCCAATACCGTCCGCATCGCCGAGATGTGCAATATGGATTTCATCTTCGGCAAGTACCACCTGCCTGCCTTCCGTCTGCCGGAAGGGGAGAGCGACGCGCGTTCCTATCTGGAAAAGCTGTGTGAGCAGGGCTTTGCCCGACGCTATCCCACAGCGCCCCGGGAGTACCGCGACCGCCTGCGGTACGAGCTGGACATGATCGCCCGTATGGGCTTCGTGGAGTACTTCCTCATCGTGCAGGACTTCGTCAACTACGCCAAATCCAAGGGCATCCCCGTGGGCCCCGGCCGTGGCTCGGGCGCCGGCTCCATCGCCGCCTACTGCCTGCGCATCACCGACGTGGATCCCATGAAATACAGCCTGTTCTTCGAGCGCTTCATCAACCCCGAGCGTGTCAGTATGCCCGACTTCGATATCGACTTCTGCCCCCGCCGGCGGCAGGAGGTCATCGACTACGTCACCCAGAAGTACGGCGCCGACCACGTGGCCCAGATCGTCACCTTCGGTACCATGGCCGCCCGTGCCGCCGTCCGTGATGTAGGCCGTGTCATGGATATGCCCTACGCCGAGGTGGATATGGTGGCCAAGCAGGTGCCCCAGGAGCTGAAAATGACCCTGGACAAGGCCCTGCAGGTGTCTCCCGAGCTGAAGCGCTACTACGAGGACGATCCCCGTATCAAAAACCTGCTGGACATGGCACGCAAGATCGAGGGCATGCCCCGCAACTGCTCCACCCACGCCGCCGGCGTCATCATCGCCGCCGCCCCGGTGGATGAATACGTGCCCCTGTCCCGGGGCGACCAGGGCACCGTCTGCCAGTACGTCATGACCACCCTGGAAGAGCTGGGCCTTTTGAAAATGGACTTTTTGGGCCTGCGCAACCTGACCATCATCGACGACGCCGTCAAACTCATCGAAAAAGAGGGCAAATCTCTCGATTGGGAGCATCTGGACTACGACGACCAGAAGGTCTTTGACATGATCGGCCGTGGCCAGACCGGCGGCGTGTTCCAGATGGAAAGCTCCGGCATGACCGACGTGGCCGTGCGCCTCAAGCCCCACAGCGTAGAAGATATCACCGCTATCGTGGCCCTGTTCCGCCCCGGCCCCATGGAATCCATCCCCCGGTTCGTGGCCTGTAAGCACGATCCCAGCCTCATTTCCTACAAGCATCCCAGCCTGGAGCCCATCCTGTCGGTCACCTACGGCTGCATCGTCTATCAGGAGCAGGTCATCGAGATCTTCCGCCGTCTGGCCGGTTACAGTCTGGGCCAGGCCGACATGGTGCGCCGCGCCATGAGCAAGAAAAAGGCCAAGGACATCGAAAAAGAGCGGGCCGCCTTTATCCACGGCGACCCGGAGCGCAATATCGCCGGCTGCGTGGCCAACGGCATCCCTGCCGACACCGCCGACAGCCTGTACGACGAGATCAACGATTTCGCCAACTACGCCTTCAACAAGGCCCACGCCGTGTGCTACGCCGTGGTGGCCTACCAGACCGCGTGGCTGAAGTACCACTATCCCAAGGAATACATGGCGGCGCTGCTCACCTCCGTGCTGGGCCAGAACGCCAAGGTGGCCGAGTACATCGAGCAGGCCAAGGAGCTGGGCGTCACCGTCCTGCCTCCCGACATCAACGAATCCTTCGCCGACTTCGCCGTGGCCGGCGACAACATCCGCTTCGGCCTTGGCTCGGTGAAGAACGTGGGTGTGGGCCTCATCGAAAAACTGGTGCAGGAGCGCCGTGCCAACGGCCCCTTCCGGGATTTCCACGATTTCTGCAAGCGCATGAGCGCCCATGACCTGAACAAGCGGGTGCTGGAAAATCTCATCCGCTGCGGCGCTTTTGACAGCATGGGCGCCTTCCGCTCCCAGCTGCTGAAGGTCTATGAGACCGTGCTGGATGCCGAGTCCTCGGCCTCCAAGCGCAATCTGGAGGGCCAGATCGACCTGTTCGCCGAGTTCCGGGAAGAGGCTCCGCTGCCCACCGCCAGCCTGCCCAACATCCCCGAGTTCCCCCGTCGGGAGCTGCTGAATATGGAGCGGGAGACCTGCGGCCTGTACCTGTCCGGCCATCCCATGGAGGATCTCAAGCCGCTGGCCACCAAGGTGCGTGCCGTGCCCATCGGCCGTATGCTGCAGGCCATCGCTGAAAACTCCGACGAGCTGCTGCAGGACGGCCAGTACGTCACTCTGGCAGGCATGGTCATGACCCTCAAGATCAAGCTCACCAAAAAGCAGACCCAGATGGCCTATGTCACCCTGGAGGACACCACCGGCAGCGTGGAGCTGCTGGTCTTTGAAAAGGCCCTTGTGGCCGCCGGCCCCTATCTCCAGCCCGATCAGGCGGTCATCGTTCACGGACGCATCTCCGCCCGGGAAGAGGAGGAGCCCAAGCTGATGGTGGACGAGGTCAGCCCCCTCAACGAGACCACTGCCGCCACCTGGCTGGAAAACCGCCGTTCCCGGGAGAACTTCTCCCGTCCCCAGCGCCAGCGGACCGCCGCGCCCCAGCAGGCACCCTCCGTGCCCGCGCCTGCCGACGACGGAAAGACCCTGTGGATCAAGGTCAGCTGTCAGCAGGACGAGCGCTTCCGCCTGATCTGCGAGGAGCTGGAGCGGTTCCCCGGCAGCCAGAAGGCCATCCTGTATCTGGTGCACACCAAACAGCGGCTGGCCTGGCAGAAGGGCGCCGACATCCGTGCCGTGGCCGACGCGCTGACACCGGTCATCGGCGGCGAAAATATTGTGATCAAATAAAACCCGCCCCGCGCTGTCATCCCGAGCGAAGCCGAGGGATCTCATCGCGGGTACAACGGAACGAGGTATCATTCATGGACGATTTTGACATTCGATATACAGCCCTGCGCCGTGCCGTCATTGAGAATTGCTTTGAAAAGCTCAACGATATGCAGCGTCAGGCCGTGCTCAAGACCGAAGGTCCGCTGCTGCTGCTGGCGGGCGCCGGCTCCGGCAAGACCACCGTGCTCATCAACCGCATCATCAACCTGCTGCGGTTCGGCGGCGGCTATGAGGCCGAACTGGCACCCGAGTGGGCAGGGGACAGCGACCTGATGACCCTGGCCATGGCGGTGGACGATCCCGAATCGGTGCCCCAGGCCGAGATCGACCGCCTGTGCGCCGTGGAGCCTCCCAAGCCCTGGGAGATCATCGCCATCACCTTTACCAACAAGGCCGCCGGCGAGCTGAAGGCCCGTCTGGAGGTGGCCTGCGGCGAGCAGGGAAGGGACATCTGGGCCCACACCTTCCACACCGCCTGTACCCGCATTTTGCGCCGGTATATCGAGCGGCTGGGCTACAGTTCCAACTTCACCATCTACGACGAGGACGACAAAAAGCGCATGATGGTGTCGGTGATCCGGGACTTCGGCTTTGACGAAAAGCGCTTCGACCCCAAGGGCGTCATGGGCGCCATCTCCCGCGCCAAGGACAACCTCATCACCCCCGAGGAGTTCGCCGCCCAGGCAGGGGAGGACTACTATAAAAAGACCGTGGCCCGCATTTACGCCGAGTACCAGAAGCGCTGCCGCAAGGCCAGCGCTCTGGATTTTGACGACATCATCTGCAAGACGGTGGAGCTGCTGCAGACCGAGGACGACGTCCGGGAGTACTACCAGCGCAAGTTCCGCTACGTGTTGGTGGACGAGTATCAGGACACCAACCACGCCCAGTACGTGCTGTGCTCGCTGCTGGCAGGGGGCTGGCGCAATTTCTGCGTGGTGGGCGACGACGACCAGTCCATCTACAAGTTCCGCGGCGCCACCATCGAGAATATTCTGGACTTCGAAAAGCAGTATCCCGACGCCCACACCATCCGTCTGGAGCAGAATTACCGCTCCACCGGCAACATTCTGGAGGCCGCCAACAACGTCATCTCCCGCAACCGAGGCCGAAAGGGCAAGACCCTGTGGACCGCCAGCGGCGCCGGCGACAAGATCCGCCTCTGTCAGGCGGAAAACCAGGACGAAGAGGCCAACTACATCGCCAAAACCATCGCGAAAGCCTATGCGGAAGGTGGCAAGCTGAAAGACTTTACAGTGCTTTATCGCAATAACGCCTTGAGCAACTTCCTGCAGACCTGCTTCGTGCGCTCGGGCATCCCCTTTGCCGTTGTGCGGGGCCGCTCCTTCCTGGACTCTCTGGAGATCCGGGATATGCGTGCCTATCTGGAGGTCATCCACAACCCCGGCGACAGCGTGCGCCTGTACCGCATCATCAACAATCCGCCCCGCAAGATCGGCGCCAAGACGCTGGAGAACGTTGCGGCCATCGCCGCCCAGGAGGGCGATACCGAATATGCCGTTATCTGCAGAGCGGACAAGTATTCCGACCTGTCCCGCGGATCGGCTGCGCTGCTGCGCTTCGGCGAGATGATCGGCAAGCTGCGGGCCATGAAGGACACCGTCCCTCTGGTGGAACTGTACGACGCCATGCTGGAGGAGTCCGGCTACCGCATCCATCTGGAGGCCCAGGGCACCGAAGAGGCCCGCGGCCGTCTGGAGAACATCCAGGAACTGAAGTCCAACATCGTGGACTACCAGAAGCGCTGCGAGGAAGAGAACGTCACCCCCACGCTGGAGGGCTTTTTGGAAGAGCTGAGCCTCATCTCCGACGTGGACAAATATGACGAGAACGCCGACGTGGTCACCATGATGACCATGCACTCCGCCAAGGGTCTGGAGTTCCCCAAGGTGTTCATCGTGGGCGCCGAAGAGGGCCTGTTCCCCTCCTACCGCTCCATGGAGAGCGACGAGGAGATGGAGGAGGAGCGCCGCCTGTGCTACGTGGCCCTCACCCGTGCCAAGCGGGAGCTGACCATCACCTGCAGCAAGCGCCGTATGCTGTACGGCCAGACCGTCTACGGCAAGCCCTCCCGTTTCATTGAAGAGATCCCGCCCGAGCTCATCGAAGAGGTGGAGCAGCGGCCCGCCCGTCCGGCCTACGGCCAGCAGAACACCGGCGGCCGGCAGGCGGCCACCGCCTGGCAGCGCGGCGGCAGTGTGGCGTGGCAGCAGGGAAGTACCCCGCCCCCCAGAAAGCGCCCCGCGGCGGCCACCACGTCCTTTGCATCGGCGCCTTCCGCCACGCCCCAGTTCCGTGTGGGCATGACGGTGAAGCACAAGGTGTTCGGCGAGGGCATCATCCAGGAAGTCACACCCATGGGCGGCGATATGCTGCTGAACA
>JAFYPP010000055.1 GCA_017559995.1 Clostridia bacterium
ATGCTCGGCGGAAATGAATTCCGCCTGCGCCAAGGTTTTGCTTCGCAAAACGCTTGTACGCGCTGCGCGCGCCCCGCTTTGCGGGGCCCCAAGAGGCCGAATGGAAACTCAGCGCAGGATGGCGCCGCAGTCGGCGGCCAGGGTCTCCAGAATGGACTTCACATCCTCGTCGGCCTCTTCGGCGGTGAGGCTGCGGTCGTCGGCACGGAGGACCAGGCTGAAAGCCACGGACTTCTTACCTTCGTCCACGCCCTTGCCCCGGTAGATATCGAAGAGCTGGACCTCCTTGAGCAGGCCCTTGGCCCCCTTCTTGATGGCGGCCTCCAGGGCACCCACGGTGACGGCCTCGTCGCAGACCACCGCAATGTCCCGGGTGACAGCAGGGAACTTGGGCAGGGGGACATACTCGGCGTCGGGCCCCTTGCTGTAAGAGAGCTGTTCAAAATCCAGCTCGGCGCAGAAGAACTTGGCGTCCACGCCGAAATTCTGGGCCACAAGAGGATGGACCTGACCAATGCCGCCGATCTTGCGGGCGCCCACATAGACCTCGGTATACTGGCCGGGATGATAGGAGGGATTGTCACAGACGGGAATGAACTCCATGCTCTCCACGCGCAGGTCCTTCAGGATGGCTTCCACCACGCCCTTCATAGCGTAGAAGTCCATATCCTCACCGTAAGCGCCCAGAGAAAGAACCTTCTTCTCCACGGCAAGGCCGTCATCGCCGCCGGGCAAATAGATTCGGCCAACCTCATAGAGCTTGGCGTTTTTGTTGCGGTAGTTATAGTTCCGGGTCAGGATCTCCAGCATGGAAGGAAGAACGGTGGTGCGCATGATGGAGGTATCTTCACCCAGAGGATTCAGAATCTTAAAGGACTCCCGCTTGGCGGCGTTTTCGGGCCAGCGGATCTTATCGTAAGCGGTGGGGGAGATGAAGGAGTAGGTGATGATCTCATCATAGCCGAAGGCACGGCACAGCTCGCCCAGGCGGCGCTCCAGCTGCTGGGCGGGGGAGTAGCCGCCCAGGGTGGTCTGGCCCCGCATCAGGGTGCAGGGGATGTTGTCGTAACCATGGAACCGGGCCACTTCCTCGGCCAGGTCGGCCATGCGCAGCACATCGGCACGGTAGGAGGGGACGGTGACCTGGTCGCCCTCCACCTGGAAATCCACGCTCTTCAGGATTCGGACCATCTCCTCGGCGGGGATATCGGTGCCCAGCAGGGCGTTGATCTTCTCAGGCTCCAGCTTGAGGATGGTGGGGTGGGGGACGTGGTTGAGGATGTCGATGACGCCGTCCACCACCTCGCCGGCGCCCAGCAGCTCGACAAGCTCGCAGGCCCGGTCCACGGCGGGCAGGGTGTTCATGGGGTCCAGGCCCTTCTCGAACTTGGCCGAAGCCTCGGTACGCATACCCAGAGCCAGGGCGCCCTTGCGGATGCAGGTGCCGTCGAAGCAGGCAGACTCAAAGACCACGTCGGTGGTGTCCTCCACGATCTCGGAGTTCATGCCGCCCATGATGCCCGCCAGGCCCACGGCCCGGGTCTCGTCGGCAATGACCAGGTGGTTGGCGTTGAGCTTGCGGACGGTGCCGTCCAGGGTGGTCAGCTCCTCGCCCTCCCCGGCCCGGCGGACGATGATCTTGCCGCCGTTGACGTAGCGGTAGTCGAAGGCGTGCATGGGCTGGCCGTACTCCAGCATGACGTAGTTGGTGATGTCAACGATGTTGTTGATGGGGCGGACGCCGTTGGCTCTTAACCGGTTGCGCAGCCACTTGGGGGAGGGGCCGATCTTCACATTGGCCACCATCCGGGAGGAGTAGCGGTTGCACAGCTCGGTGGCAGGCACTTCCACATCCAGGTGATCGAAAATGGAACCGGCATCGCTGCCCTTGACCACGGGCTCGTGGTGCTTCATCTTCATACCGAAGGCGGCAGCGGATTCCCGGGCCAGACCGATCACGCTGTAGCAGTCGGGACGGTTGTTGGTGATTTCAAATTCCACCACGGTATCATCGTTGCCGATGACCAGGTTGATGTCGTCACCGGGCTTGCAGTCCTCGTCGTTCAGGATCCAGATACCGTCGGCGTAAGCACCGGGCAGATCGTTCTGGGTCAGGCCCAGCTCCGCGAAGGAGCAGAGCATGCCGTTGGACTTTTCGCCTCTGAGCTTACCCTTGGTGATGTGCACACCGCCGGGGAGCCAGGAGTTGTGCAGTGCGGCGGGAACCAGATCGCCCTCATGGACATTCTGCGCGCCGGTAACGATCTGCACGGGCTCTGCTTCGCCCACATCCACCTGGCAGACCCACATGTGGTCGGAGTTTTCGTGGCGGACGATGGAAAGAACCTTACCGACGACGACGTTCCTGATCTCTTCGTCCATGCGGGTGACGGTTTCGACCTTCTGGCCGGCCATGGTCATAACTTCGTTATATTCTTTGTCGGAAACGTTGATGTCAACGAATTCCTTCAGCCATTTTCTGGAAATATTCATCGTGTTACCTCCTTAGAACTGGGAGAGGAAGCGAATGTCGTTTTCGAAGATCAGACGCAGGTCGCTGATCTGGAAACGGCGCATTGCCATACGCTCCAGGCCGATACCGAATGCAAAGCCGGAGTACTTTTCGGTGTCGATGCCGCAGCCTTCGAGAACCTTGGGGTGTACCATGCCGGCACCCAACAGTTCGATCCAGCCTTCACCCTTGCAGGTGGAGCAGCCTTCGCCGTGGCACTTGAAGCACTGAATGTCAACTTCGCAGCTGGGTTCGGTGAAGGGGAAGTGGTGGGGACGCAGACGGATGACGGAATCTTCGCCGTAAAGCTTCTTGACCAGCATTTCAAGGGTGCCCTTCAGGTCGCCCATGG